>JBBRFZ010000074.1:0-12686 GCA_038241165.1 Burkholderiales bacterium
GGCAGGCTTCCCGTCACCACTGCCGTTGCAGCAACGAATGTAAATGCGCCGCTGCCATTGATGCCGTATTCCTGCACTTGATTGGCGTTGCGAAATGCCACATAAGCGTATTGACCGTCCGGAGAGATGGCAATCGAGTTAGTGTGGGCCCCAACAGAAAGATTTGCACTCGTCAGCGTGCCGTCGCTGGCGATGGCGTATTCGGAAACGAAGTTGTCGCCAAAATTGGTGACGTAGACATATTTGCCGGTTGGATCAATGGCAATCGAACTGGGCGATATGCCCGTGGCGATATTAGTGCCGCCTCCCGCGGTTGCAGGAACAGGCTTGAGCGCGCCGTTCGCATCGATGGAGAACACTGTAATGCAACCCTGATTGATATTGTTGCAAATACCGCCGTTACCATTAACCACGTAGGCATAGGTGCCGGCAGGATTGATCACGATGCCAAAGGGAATATCACCGGCACGGATCGTCGGTTCATTTGCGGTCGTCCTGCCGTCGGCGTCGATGCTGGCCAGCGTGCCGTTGCTGTCTATGTTGTAGGCCGAGATGCTGTTCGACACCTCGTTCACCACATAGGCAAACTTGCCCAACGGGTGCACCGCAATCGCGATCGGCGTATTCCCGGTCGCGACATCAGGACTGGCTTTCGTGAGTGCCCCCGCAGAACCGATTGAGTAGCTAGCGACCCAGCCGCCGCTCGCGATCAGCACGTACTTGCCGCCAACGGCCGCGATCGCGGCGCGCCCGCTGCCCTGGGTTACCGTGCCGTTAGTGGATAGCGTACCAGTGGTGGACTTGAACGCATAGGCGTTGTTGGTGAAACCGGAGTTCGTCGCATAAACATAGGGGTCTTCCAGTCTGGAAGTAACTGCGCAGGTGACCGCCACGGATGTATCGGTTGTAATGTTATTGGCACTGGGGTTTGGAATACTGCAAGTCACGGCGGGGTTCAGCGGTTGTTTGAGTATCGTGACGCGATAGTTTGCGGCGACCGGTGTGCTGAAAGTAAATCCGCTTGAACCGGAGGCAACCTGATAATTATCCGCGTCATTGTTTTGCAACACCAAACCGTCGCTGGTCAGGTTGCTAATAATGACACTTATTTTGTAAGCGTTCGCGCAGCTCACCCCGACTGTTGTTGCCTGGGCCGGCATGGTGCCGACCAGGGAAGTACTTCCGCCAGTGCCATCGAAGGTGCAAAGCTGGGTTGTTGTCGCGGTAGGTTGGCTCGTCGCCGAGATGTTGTATTTCGAGCCGGACAACACCTGATGCGCAAAATGTTGCGTACCCGTTGCGCTAAATGAAAGATCATCGCCGCCATTGCGCAATACCAGGGGGGCGCTCACGCCGGAGATGCCGGTCACGTTGACGCTGAGGGTATAGGCGGCGGCCAGCGGCGGCGTGCTCCCACTGCTTCCGCCGCCGCCACCGCAAGAGGCCAGCGCAAGCAGCAATACCGGGGTGGTGTACAGCAATCCTTGCAGGAGTTGTTTCGGGCTGATGCGCATTCGGGTTACCTCGTCGTGTCTGTGGTTTGTCTGGGACTGCGTGTTTGTGTTCGCTACCGGCCGGTGGCTGCCCAGCTTGGCAAAATTTCAGGCGCTAGAATAACTCAAGCGGCGTGGTGAATTCAAACATTTTGCGCAACCGGCAATTCCAGCCGACAAACGGTCGGGATGTTGATACTTGTTACATGTTTACCGTATGTAGGAACGGGCCCTGCGTGTGTTGTTGCGGCTTCAGCCGCTTACAACCACGGCGTACTCCTTGCGGGTGCTGCCCGCGATCATTAAATTTGTTCGCGGGCATGGCCCGCTCCTACGGGGTGGTGGCTGAATTTGTGAAATTCCGGGTTAAATAGCCATGGAGCGTGCGGCTGAAAAGCGGTAAAATCCGCCGATTCAAAATCTATAAATATCAGGAGAGTCAAGCATGAGCAAGAGTCTGGTTCAATTCATCATCGAGGAACAGCGCGCGATTCCGGGGGCGACCGGGGATTTCACAGGACTGGTCAGCGATATCATTATGGCCTGCAAGCAGATCGCGCACGATGTCAACAAGGGTGAGCTGATCGGTGTGCTGGGTAGCGCGGGCAGCGAGAACGTGCAGGGCGAGACGCAGAAGAAACTGGACATCATCACCAACGAGGTGTTCATCAAGTCCACCGAATGGGGCGGCCACCTGGCGGCGATGGCTTCCGAGGAAATGGATGATGTCTATGCCATCCCGGCACAGTATCCAAAAGGAAAATACCTGCTGGTGTTCGATCCGCTGGACGGGTCTTCCAACATCGACGTGAACATTTCCGTCGGCACGATATTCTCCATCCTGCGCGCACCCGCGGGCGTAGAGAGCCCGACCGCCGCCGATTTTCTGCAGCCCGGCACCACGCAGGTCTGTGCGGGCTACGCGCTGTATGGTCCCTCGACCATGCTGGTGATCACTTCCGGCCACGGCGTGAACGGCTTTACGCTGGACGGCGACATCGGCGAATTCATGCTGACCCACCCGAACATGAAGATTCCCGCGGACACGCTGGAATTCGCGATCAATGCATCGAACGAGCGCCACTGGGAAAAGCCGGTGCAGCGTTATGTTGACGAATGCGTGGCGGGCAAGACCGGGCCGCGCGGGGTCAATTTCAACATGCGCTGGGTCGCATCGATGGTCGCCGAAGTGCATCGTATCCTGACGCGCGGCGGCGTGTTCATGTATCCCAAGGACACCAAGGACCCGACCAAGGCCGGCAAACTGCGCTTGCTGTACGAAGCCAATCCGATGTCCTTCATCGTCGAACAGGCGGGTGGCGTGTCTCACACCGGCTACGAGCGCATCATGGACATCAAGCCTTCAGGCCTGCACCAGCGCGTGCCGGTGATCCTCGGCTCGAAGAACGAAGTCGAGCGCATCGTGGGTTACCACAAAGAATGATATATGGGCACCTCTGATAATTCAGATTCCGTCATTCCCGCGAAAGCGGGAATCCAGCAAGATAGAAAATGCCTTTTGTTTAAACCTACTGGATTCCGGCTTTCGCGGGAATGACGGTTTTTTAGAAGAGACCTAAAGCTATGTCTAAGGTACTTGTTGCCATCGTAATGGGCAGCGCCAACGATTGGGAGGTGATGCAACAGGCCGCGCAGCAGTTGAAGGATTTCGGTATCGCCTACGATGCGCGGGTGATTTCCGCGCACCGTTCACCCGATCTGCTGTCCGACTACATCTGGGACATGACGGAGCAGGGTGTGCGCTGCTTCATCGCCGGCGCGGGCGCCGCGGCGCATCTGGCCGGGGTGGTCGCGGGCAAGACCACGCTGCCGGTGCTGGGCGTGCCGATGCCGTCGAAATATCTGCAGGGCATGGATTCGCTGTTGTCCACCGTGCAGATGCCGAAGGGCATTCCGGTGGCGACCTTTGCCATCGGCGAAGCGGGGGCCGCCAATGCGGGGCTGTTCGCGGTGGCGATGCTGGCACTTGGGGATGCCGGTCTCGCGCAGCGGCTGCGGGCATTCCGCACGCAGCAGGCGGAAAAAATCAAAGCGACCACATTGCCGGGGTTGTAAGGGTTGCACCGGGGGCGGGGATATGAACGAAGTCGAAGCGGGGTCTTCAGGAAACGGAAGAATAATCAAATGGGCCGTGTTCGGTCTGCTGATATTGGCGGCTGCAACCGTGGCTATGAATCTGCCGCGCGGCTTCAGCGATGACCTGTCGCGCATCGGCAAGGGCAAGCCCGCCGTGGTGCTGGTACGCGATCAGAACGCCGTGGAAAGCATGGGTTTGATTAATCTGCTGGGCAAAATACGCGGCAAATATGCCGGGCGGGTGGAGTTTCTGCTGACCGATTACGATACACCGGAAGGCCGTGCGTTCATCGCCACCAGCCATGCCGCGCCGATCACCCTGGTGTTGTTCGACCCCGATGGCAAGCAGGTAAAAATACTGACCACGCCGCAAACCGCCGCGAGTCTGGAACAGGCAATAACGAACTTAACCGGAGCATAGATATGAGTTTACCGTTACAACAATCGAATATTGGCAGTTTGCCGTTTTTGCATCGCGGCAAGGTGCGCGACATCTACGCGGTGGGCGACGACAAACTGCTGGTGGTGCAGACCGACCGTTTGTCCGCGTTCGACGTGATCCTGTCCAACCCAATCCCGGGCAAGGGCGAGGTGCTCACTTCGATGTCGAACTTCTGGCTGAACAAGCTGCAGCACGTGATCCCGAATCACCTGACCGGCATCGACCCGGAGTCGGTGGTCGGCACCGACGCGGATCGTGCCCAAGTGCGCGGACGCGCCTTCGTGGCGAAGAAGCTCAAACCGCTGCCGATCGAGGCGATCGTGCGCGGCTATCTGGTCGGCTCCGGCTGGAAGGATTACCAGAAGACCGGCACAGTTTGCGGTATTGAATTACCTCAAGGGCTGCGCGAGGCGGAAAAATTGCCGGAACCCCTATTCACGCCGTCCACCAAGGCGGCTGCGGGCGAGCACGACGAAAACATTTCGTTCGAGCAGGCGGTCGAGTTGCTCGGCGAGGCACGCGCCAAAGAGGTGCGCGACGCGACGCTGGCGCTCTATGTCGAGGCGGCAGATTATGCCGCGACCAAAGGCATCATCATCGCCGATACCAAGTTCGAGTTCGGCGTGGACGGGGCGGGCAAGATGTATTTGATCGACGAGGCGCTGACCCCGGACTCCTCGCGATTCTGGCCCGCCGACCAATACCGTGTGGGCAGCAATCCGCCCAGTTTCGACAAGCAGTTCGTGCGTGACTGGCTGGAATCTTCGGGCTGGAACAAAAAGACGCCCGCGCCGAACGTTCCCGAAGAGGTACTGCAGAAAACCGCTGACAAGTATCGCGAGGTCCTGGTCAGACTGACTAGCGCATGAGCTCACCGGATAAACTGGTAGAGGGATTCAGGCGTTTCCGCGCGCACTCGTTCGCGGATGACGACGCGCAGTTTCACGATCTGGTGCAGTTCGGCCAGACGCCCTCGACGCTGGTGGTGGGCTGCTGTGATTCGCGTGTCGATCCGGCACTGATACTCGATTGTGAGCCTGGCGATCTGTTTGTCATCCGCAACGTCGCCAATCTGGTCCCGCCCGCGGAGAACCAGGGCCATTATCACGGCACCAGTGCGGCGCTTGAATTCGGCGTGCGTAACCTGGCGGTGCAGCACATCATTGTGCTGGGACACGCGCAATGCGGCGGGATACATGCGCTGCTGGAGGGCGGTGTGGCCAAGGACGATACCTTCATTTCGGCATGGATGAAAATTGCCGATGCCGCACGCGAGCAGATCAATCGGGAACATGCCGGGGCCAGCAGCGAGGTGCGACACCGTGCCTGCGAACAGCAGGCGATACTGGTGTCCCTGAATAACCTGATGACTTTTTCCTGGATACGCGAGCGGGTCGAACAGGGCAGTCTCGCATTGCACGGGTGGTACTTTGATATGGAGCGCGGGGAGCTGCTGGGCTATGACCCGACGGCTGGCCGGTTCGAAACGCTGTAGGAAATCTCTGTAGGAGTGGGCCCTGCCCGCGACCCATATATCACGTTCGCCCTGAGCATGTCGAAGGGTCGCGGGCATGGCCCGCTCCTACGTGTTCTCAGGGGTTTGCTGCGGTTTCAAATGCAGGAAAATTTACAGGACGGACTTCCGCATCCGCGGCCCTATTTTTTTCCGGTCAATTCGATGTAGCGCACCTTGTCGGCATTGTAGCGTTCTTCCAGTGCGGCTTTTTCGGCCAGGGGAACCGTCGCGTCCTGCTGCAGTTTGGTCAAACGGTCTTTGGATTCCTGCAGATCCTGTCGCAGGGAGTACGGGACTTTTCTGTTGGCATTGGTATAGTTGTCCGCTTCCTTTTGCAGGGAAAGCAGGTTGTCGTTCGCCGCCTTGACGGAGGCGTTGACGGCAAAGATGCGGGCATTGATCTGCTGCACGTTGCGGCTGCGCGCCAGATCGATTTCATCCACACTGTTGTAAATATTGATCAGGGTCCTGTCATGGCGCGCCTGCTCAAGTTCGGCCGTAGCTTCCTCGCGATTTTTCGCGTCCTCGATCTCCTTGGCGTGGCGCCGCTCGGGTGTCATCACCTCTTCGCTTTTTATCACACGCCCTTCCTTGTTCAATACCTGGTGATCCTTGTCGGCATATTCGGGAGGAATGGTTTCGCCATAGTGTGTCGTGCCGTTGTTGTCCACCCATTTGTAGAGTGTTGCCATGGCAGGGAAACTGAGGGCGAGTCCGGCGACAAGTGCAGCGAACAATTTAAGCTTGTAACCAGCCACTTGGTTGCGGTCTTTGGGCAACCTAGTGGAATGGCTATAACCAATGACTTGCCCAGCGTCTCTTGCTGGGTTAGTCAGATGGCTAGTAGCTTCATCAGTTGTTTTATCAGTCATGTGTTACTCCATAACGATCTCGATACGATTGAACGGTGGCAAGATTGTGCTCCATGCCACCCCCGGCCCGCAAAAAACCGAGCAAATCATCCAGCGTTGCGATGGATATTACCGGAATATCATAGTTGCGTTGCACTTCCTGCACGGCAGAAAGTTCGCCCCGGCCGCGTTCCATGCGATCCAGCGCGATCACCACGCCGCACGGCTGCGCACCGGCGGCACGGATCAGCTCTATCGATTCGCGCACCGAGGTGCCGGCAGAGATCACGTCATCGATGATCAACACCCGTCCCTGCAAGGTTGCGCCCACTGTCGTGCCGCCTTCGCCGTGGTCCTTGGCCTCCTTGCGATTGTAGCAATACGGCACGTTGCTCCCCTGCCCGGACAGCGCGATCGCAGTTCCCGCAGCCAGCGGTATACCCTTGTAGGCAGGGCCGAACAGCATGTCGAACGGGACCTCTGAAGCCTGGATTGCCTGCGCATAAAACTGTGACAGATTTCTCAACGAATCACCGTCGTTGAACAATCCGGCATTGAAGAAATACGGCGACATGCGTCCGGCCTTGGTTTGAAATTCGCCAAAACACAGCACGTTCGTTTGTATGGCAAAGCGGATGAAGTCTTGTCTGAAATTGGACATGATGAATGCAACGGGTTGGACCAGTGATGCACATTATAATGTTACACACGATAACTACAGAGAAATTTGATGCGCATTATTTCAGTGAACTTGAACGGCATTCGTTCCGCCGCCGGTAAGGGCTTTTACGAATGGCTTGCACAACAGGATGCAGACATCGTTTGCTTGCAGGAACTCAGGGCGCAGGCGCCGGACATGACCGCCCGGATGCTCGCGCCGCACGGTTACCACGGGTATTTCCATTATGCGGAAAAAAAGGGTTATAGCGGCGTCGGCATCTATTGCCGCGAACAGCCGCAGCAGGTCACCCGGGGTCTGGGTATCGCGGAGTTCGATGCCGAGGGGCGTTATATATGCGCGGATTTTGCCGGTTTCAGCGTGGTGTCTGTGTACCTGCCATCGGGCTCCAGCGGTGAGGAACGACAGGCGGTCAAGTTCAAGTTCATGGAAGCTTTCATGCCGCATCTCCGACAGCTACGAGACAGTGGGCGCGAAATGGTGATCTGCGGCGACTGGAACATCGCCCACCGGGAAATCGATCTGAAGAACTGGCGCGGGAACAGGAAGAATTCCGGATTCCTGCCCGAAGAACGCGCCTGGCTGACGGAGTTGTTCGACGAGGTCGGGTTTGCCGATGTGTTCCGCCGTGTTCATCCGGAACTGGAAGCCTATACCTGGTGGTCGAACCGCGGCCAAGCGTGGGCCAAGGATGTCGGTTGGCGCATCGATTACCAGATCGCCACACCCGGCATTGCCGCGCGGGCCGGGTCGGCAAGCATTTACAAGGCGCAGCGGTTTTCGGATCACGCGCCTCTTATTATCGATTATCGGGACTAACTCTGTTCCCAGGGCAGTCCTGCCGCCCGCCAGCCACCGATCATATTGCGGTGCTTGCGGGTATCCATATCGCCTTCGAAACCTTCCAGCATGTTGTAGCAGTCGGTGTAGCCGGCCTGGGTCGCGGCAATCGCGGCGTGGTGCGAGCGTCCACCGCTGCGGCAAACGAAGATCACCAGTGATTCCTTGTCGACCTGCTGTTCCAGTTGGGCGAGGAAATGCAGGTTGCGGTTCATCCCCGGATAACTTGCCCATTCAATTGCGGTGGCATTCGGAAATTTGCCGACCCAGTCCAGCTCCGCGCGGCTGCGCACGTCGACCATTTTTGCGCCGGGTGCGGACTGCAGTATTTCGTGGGCCTCGCGCGGATAGAGCGCGCCTTCATAGGACAGATTCAATTCTCTGGCGCGTTGTTGAGCGGCTTGAAGAATGGCGGTGATTTTCCCCATGATGATTCTTTCTGTCGAAGCAAATATGACTTGGTAGGGAGGAGGCCCATGAGATTTTCAGGTATTTATAATCGATAACCTGCAACACAAGCCTCCTTATATGCAGCTACGATATAGCTACACACTTTTCAATGCAAGCCGCGCTGATATCCAGCGCGGGTTCGAACTTCAGTGCTGCCACATATAACCCTGATGTTCCATCATCTGGTCCATCATTTGCTGCTGTATTCCCATGTATTGGTCCATCATGTACTGACGCTGCTTCATTTGTTCAGGACTCATATGCCGATATTCGTTCCACATCATGGGACCGCTGGGGCCGCCCATCATCGGACCGCCACGGCCATTCATCATGGGACCACCGGGGCCGCCCATCATCGGACCGCCACGACCATCCATACGACCGTGCCCCCACATCCCATCCATCATCCCTCGCGCATTCTGCATGGTATTCCAATGGTTCTGAATTAGTTTTTGCCGTTCCTGGGGATCGGTGGTTTGCCTGATTTGATCCATTTGCGCATGCATCACTGTCATCTGCTCCTGCATTTGAGCAATCCGCTTGTCGAAATTCTGTTCTTCCCTGCTAACCTGGGCAGAATTTTTTCCGGTCTTGGCATCAGCGGCAAAAGCCGACATTGATAGAGGGATGGCCAACATCGTTATTAATAAAATATTTTTCATTTTCTTGCTCCTTCTTAAAGTTGAATTAACCAAAAAACCATTTCAGTAACAGACATTTTGAGTAGAACTATTTTCAGTTGAGCCCGCCTCGATTCAACCATTCACCGTATTTATCGTTCGGCCAGAAATTCTGAAAATAGGAAATAATCGCAAGCTCATCGTCATCGCTCAACTTGCTGCCGAAGCCGGGCATTTTTCCTCCCATCGGTATGCCTCCTTGTTCTATGACTCTTTTCAAAACGTTAAGCGGATGATGCCAGGCATGTGCGGTCCCATTGAGGGGTGGCGGTGGATAACTTCCATCAGTACCAGCCACATTCCAGCTGAATGTTCCACGCGCATTCTCGTTATGACAACTTATGCAATTTTGCGCATAGAGCTTGCTTCCCTTATCAACCTGAGACTGGGTATACCACTTCCCCGCCACTTTTGGCTCGCTGCCGGCTTCCCCGCAGCTTGCAAGAAGCAAACTGAATAACAACACAAGAAAAACCAAACTACTCCTTGATGCATATCTCATGATTAACCTCTTAAAATTATCAACTGAACTTGCAAAAATTATGACGGGATCATTACGGGCACTGAATGCATGGCAGCAAGCGGCCTGCAGTGCAACGCGGGACGAGATCAGTACAGAATCAATTCAGGAATCGGATTTAAAGCCGGATTGCAGAACCGGCAGACGGACTCGTCCTCTGACAGGCTCAGGCGAGGGGGGGTGGATTGAGGGGTGCTGAAGTAACCGAGGTAAAAGAAACGAGGTAGGGTGTAACCGGCTGTGTTTCCATCTGAAGGGAGGCAAACTCTTGCGGCGGCGGTGCCAGGTAGACGATACATGACAAATGGCAGGTGCCGCTAAAGTTACAGGACTTGCCATGCTGTGTATATGTAGTGAACGTTTTGTGTATTCCGCTCTCCGGGTGATGCTGAATTACCGGCATGGCCATGCCATAACATGAGTCATTCATTTGCAGTGATACCGTCGCGGCAAGCGCGCTGCTACCTGATAATGGAAACAATATCAGCATCAGAACAGCGACCAATTTTTTGCATGAACAAAACATGTTTCATCATTGCACAATATTAGAGATCGGTCATCGGCTTTCGTCTGTTTATTTTGTCAGTATCTGTCCTACAAGATCACCCGCCGAGAACGCCGAATTTGATCAGATAGCCAGTCGTGGAGCTTCGTAAAAATGATATGCTGCGTATTAATAGAAGCATACCTGCATAACCGAAATGAATAATCACACCGATAGGAAACAATCCGACGGCCACATCGGGGCCTTTGAACCGGTACATCCGGAACGGTTCGCCGCTGCGCAGAAAAGCACCTGGGTCAGTATAGCCATCAATGTGTTATTGACCTCATTGCAGATGGTGGGCGGGTTTTTTGCGCACTCGCAGGCCCTGATGGCGGATGGTCTGCATTCCCTGTCGGATCTGCTGTCGGATGTGCTGGTGCTATTTGCCAACCGGCACGGCAACCAGCATGCCGATGCCGAGCATCCCTACGGCCATGCGCGGATAGAAACCGCAGCGACGCTCATACTCGGAACTTTTCTGGCGGTGCTCGGCGTGGTGTTGCTGGTGGCGGCTGCCATGCGCTTGCAGCATCCCGATGTGCTGCGGGCAGTAAACCCGCTGGCGCTGGCCATCGCGGTTCTTGCACTGGTCGCCAAGGAAGGGTTGTTCCGCTACATGCTGGTGGTCGCCAAGCGGGTACGCTCGCAGATGCTGGTCGCCAACGCATGGCACGCGCGCTCGGATGCGGCATCTTCGCTGGTGGTCATCGTCGGGGTGGGCGGTAACTTGCTCGGGTATACTTTTTTCGATCTGCTTGCCGCCGCGGTGGTCGGTGTGATGATCGCGCACATGGGTGGCAAGCTGGCGCTGGAAGCGTTGTCTGAACTGATCGATACCGGACTGGATGCGGAGGAGGTCGAGGCAATCCGGCAAACACTCCTCCAGGTACACGGCGTGCGCGATCTGCACGAGTTGCGTACCCGAAAGATGGCGGATAACGCCCTGGTCGATGCGCACATCATGGTCGATCCAAAGATCAGCGTTTCAGAGGGGCACTACATTGCAGAATCAGCACGGCATGCCGTGCTCAAGAATCATCATGTGATGGATGTGATGGTGCATATCGATCCCGAAGACGATATGAAGGCCAAGCCGAACAATAATCTGCCCAGCCGTCCCGGCTTGATGGAACATCTGGCGGAACGACTGGGCATCGCGGCTTTGGCAAACAACCGGGTAGTTTTTCATTATCTCGATGGCAAAGTCGATGCCGAGATATACCTGGTCAATCGGCAATCGCCCGAGGGAGCAGACACACTGCAGGCGCGTTGCAATGAACTGGTGAGTGAAGACCCGTTTTTTCGTGCAATACATGTTCATCGCAGCCACGCACAAGAATAGTGCATTGCGCCCCTGTCGCGCACCACTTTGGATGCAAATTATAGATGCTTTGCATTAGCGGCTTATGGCACAATGGCGTTCAGCAATGCAGACAGGGCTGGCATGCTTTCTGCATTAGGTATATCGGTTTTTTTTGGTTAACTGCTTAATTTGATGTTTTTAGGGAGATAGTTATGTCGATGTCGGCAACGGATGTGTTACAGATGATCAAGGATCGCGAAGTCAAATTCGTGGATTTCCGCTTTACCGATACGCGCGGAAAAGAGCAGCATGTGGGTGTGCCCGCCAAGTATGTGGGCATGGAAAAATTTGAAGAAGGCCATGCGTTTGATGGCTCTTCGATCGCAGGCTGGAAAGGCATTCAAGCATCAGACATGTTGTTGATGCCGGATCCTGAGACCGCTTTTCTCGATCCGTTCATGGATGAAAACACCCTGGTGATTACCTGTGACGTGGTGGAGCCTACCGACGGCAAGGGCTATGACCGCGATCCGCGCTCCATCGCGAAGCGTGCCGAGGCCTACCTGAAATCCAGCGGTATCGGCGATGTAGCCTACTTCGGTCCTGAACCGGAATTCTTCGTTTTCGATTCGGTGAACTGGCAGGTCGACATGTCCGGCTGTTTCGTCAAGATTAATTCCGAAGAGGCCGCCTGGTCCTCGGCAGAAAAATTCGATAGCGGCAATACCGGTCACCGTCCGACAGTAAAAGGCGGTTATTTTCCGGTTCCCCCGGTCGACAGCCTGAACGACATACGGGCCGCGATGTGCCTGGCTTTGGAAGAAATCGGTATTGAAGTCGAAGTGCATCACCACGAAGTGGCGACTGCGGGCCAATGTGAGATCGGTACCAAATTCAACACGCTTGTGCGCCGCGCTGACCAGACACAGGTTTTGAAATATGTGGTACACAACATAGCGCATCAGTATGGCAAGACCGCAACCTTCATGCCCAAGCCTATCGTAGGCGATAACGGTTCCGGCATGCACGTGCACCAGTCCATCTGGAAGGGTGGCAAGAATCTGTTTGCGGGCAATGGATATGCCGGGCTGTCAGAGACCGCGCTGTATTACATCGGCGGCATCATCAAGCATGCCAAGGCATTGAATGCGATTACCAATCCGGGGACCAATTCCTACAAGCGTCTGGTTCCTCACTATGAAGCACCGACCAAGCTGGCTTACTCGGCGAAGAATCGCTCTGCCTCGATCCGGATTCCGCACGTGCCG
>JBBRFZ010000075.1:0-12673 GCA_038241165.1 Burkholderiales bacterium
AGATTGCCGTCCCCGGCATGGAACACATTGGCGACTGCCAAACCGTATTCCACCGACATCTCGCTGATGCGGCGCAGCACGTGCGGCAACTGGCGGCGCGGTATCGTGCCGTCCATGCAGTAATAATCCGGACAAATGCGACCCACGGCGGGAAAGGCCGACTTGCGTCCCTTCCAGAACAGTTGACGCTCGGCTTCGTCGGTTGCAGTGCGCACTTCGGTCGCGCCGCTGTCGGTCAATATCTTGCGCACCAGCGCGATGTACTCGGAAACCTCGGCATGGGTGCCGTCCAGTTCGCACAGCAGGATCGCCTCGGCGCCCCGCGGATAACCGGCGTGCACGAAATCTTCCGCCGCCTGGATGGCGAGCTTGTCCATCATTTCCAGTCCGGCGGGGATGATGCCGACGGCGATGATCGCGCCGACCGCCTCGCCCGCCTTGACCACATCGTCGAAGGCCGCAAGTACGACCTGCGCACGTTCCGGTTTGGCCAGCAATTTAACGGTGACTTCGACGATGATGCCCAGCATGCCCTCGGAACCGGTCATCAGCGCGAGCAGGTCATAGCCGGGTGAGTCCAGCGTCTCGGCACCGATGGTGAGCAGCTCACCTTCTGCCGTGACCACTTTCAGCATCAGGATGTTGTGCACCGTCAGTCCGTATTTCAGGCAATGCACGCCGCCGGAATTTTCAGCGACATTGCCGCCTATGGTGCAGGCGATCTGCGACGAGGGATCGGGTGCGTAATACATGCCATAGGCTGACGCCGCTTCGGAGATCGCCAGGTTGCGCACCCCGGGCTGTACGGTGGCGATCGCGTTATCGGCATCTATGTTCAGAATATTCTTGAATTTTGCCAGGCTCAGCAGCACGCCATCCGCCAGAGGCAGTGCGCCGCCGGACAGGCCGGTGCCGGCACCGCGCGCCACCACCGGGACCTGCTGCGCATGGCACAAGCGCATGATGCTTTGCACCTGCTCTATGGTTTCCGGCAGCACCACGACCATAGGCAACTGCCGATATACCGCCAACCCGTCGCACTCGAACGGGCGCAGGTCCTCCGCATCGACCAATACGGATTCCGGCGGCAATAAGTTGCGCAGTGCCCTGATCAGTCCGCTGTGCGCTTCATTGATTGGGGCGACATTTTTTTCGTGTTGGTGTGGCAAGGTAACTCCTGGGACATGCGTTTTAATTATTTACTGGCGCAAGTATAGCAAATTAGTCGAGTATAGAATTCCGGCGGCATGTGCGGCAAATGCAATGGGGGTGTATCCCGTTTAACGCCGCACTTGTTTAAAGCCCGGGCCTGCAATCATGCTAAATCTATTCGTAGGTGTTCTGCTCCGAGCGCCCCAGTGCCCATGATATCCCGATACCCGCACCCCAGCCGACATTCCGCCGAACCAGCGGACTGTCACGATTGGCTGCCCCGGCCAGTGACTCGATCCGGAAGATGTAAAACATGCGCACATCGGGCGTGAGCGCATGTGCCGCAGTCAGGCCCGCACGCAGCGCGATCAACCCGCTCTTCGCTGTATAGCTGCTTCGCGTGGCGGTGGCCTCGCCCGTGGCCACGCCGTAAAAGGTGTCGCCCAGTTTTGTGTCGCCGAAAATTGCACCCAGACTGGTGGAGACAAACCAGTGCCTGGGCAGGCGCGTGCCGGTCACCCATTCCGGCTCGAAAGCGATTCCGCGCGAAACAAAGCCGTTGCTGACATCGATCACTTCACGCAGTGGAAATTGCAAGCCGGAATGGCTGCGGCCGTTTGCAATATCCCCCAGTTTAATTTTCAATCGCGGACCGAATTCGATCATCGTGCCAAGGTCAGCCATGCCTTGCCTGGCTGCGATGTCGGACGAACGCGAGCCCAGCGAGGCGGCAAGTCCCACATCGACTTCGATGCGCGGAGTTTTCAGCGCGCGCAATCCGACAGCGCCGCGCTCGGCGCGCAAATACTTGCCGCGATAGATGAGATACGGCAGGCCCAACGCACGGCTCACGCGCTCTTCGGAACCCGGATAAGCGGGCTGCGTGATTGCTATGCCGAACAATCCTGCCTCCCACAGCGGCAGCCCGGACGGGGGGCCGGCCGGTGTGGCTTGCGTCTTGACAGATTGAGCGGGGGCATTAAGTGCCGCATCATCCTGGGCAAACGCGGAAGCACTCAGGAAAAAGATCGCGGCGAAAACCGCCAGGGTCTTATATTTCATGCAATCTTCTCCGGCTTGCAACAAAACGAGCCCGATTGTTAGCTGGATGCGCCACTTGCAGTTTTGTTGTCGGTGGTGAGATTTTGTAATTCGTCAATGTAACGTGATATCTCTTTGTGCCTTTGTGCAGATGGATTTTTTGCCGGAGGGTCAGCATCCCCTGGATGTTCGCGATCATTTCATCGGAGGCTGTCTCGAAAGCGTGGGTATCGTGCTGTTGTTGCGCTGTTCTGGTTGCATCGGGGGTCAATATCCACAATGACATGAATGAGGCGATTTTATCTGCGCCGTCGTTGTTGTTCAACAGTTTTATCAGCCGGCTCTGATTGCTTACCCGTTGCTCGATATAAGTGTCCCTGATCAGAGGCAGATGGAGACTCATTTCCTTCACCCTTAGGCGTTGTTCGCGACTCATGTTTCCGACCAACCCTTCCAGTAAATCCAGGGTTTTATAGGCGCGTTTATCCAGGTATGTATCGCGACCCATATCCATTTCTGCCCGCTTCTGTTTTGTGTTTTCCCCGGCAAGATTTCGCCCCAACTCCTGTATTTGCCGGCTATCCAGGCTGCTTAGCATTTCTGCGGCAGGTTTGATGGCAGGTGTCAGGGATGTTCGGTACAAACCCGTCAGTTGTGCCCTGAGCAGCGCGATATTCTCCGCCTTCACCTGTCCGTCATGTCGGGCCGCCCCATTCAGGTTCTGCAGAAAAATGATGTATTCTGGCAGCACGTATTTTCGATGCCAATCCAGATAATTCGATATTTCCCGGTGGATCGTTTCTTCCTGCCGGGCATTGAATGTGGTGTACCCGTCGATTTTATGCTGCAGATACCAGTCGGTATTACGGTAGAGCAGGCTGACACTGCTGCAACCGCAGTTAAAGAATGCAAATGCGATAATGATGAACAGCGATCTTTTCATGATCCAACGGTTCTACCCATGGTTGGTTGTGGTTGGTTGTGGTTGCGCGAAAAGGTTAGCATGAAACTGCGCGTTACAATGCCATGCGACGGATTCAAACGGGACGGTGTTCCCGGTTGGATGATGCAGATGAGGTATCCATGGCAGGAACCGGGATTTCTGGAGACAATAGTAACTATGAGTATCCCTAACAAACATCAATGCACTTTCCTCAAACGCGATTCCAGCGCGATGAGGGACATACGCAACGGCATGAAAGCACGGGCGCGACAATGAAAAATCCCCTATTGCTGATGCAAAGCTGGTTGGGCATGCAGGGACTGTTCGTGCGCGACAGCGTGCTTCTGTTCGGGCAGGTTCTTCATGCATTGCCGGCGGTGATCAAATGGCCGGTACGCAGGACACTGCTTAAACAACTCTATTTCACCGGCATCCAGTCGGTTGGGCCGATAGCGGTCATGGGTTTTCTGGCGGGCCTGATCATGGTGATGCAGGTCAGCAATCTGGTCGGGCGCAACGAATTGCTGACTTTGCAGGTGTTGATCTGGACAGTTGTGCGCGAACTGGGACCCCTGCTGACGGCGATCGTGATCGTTGGACGCAGCAGTTCGGCGATTGCCAGTGAACTTGCCGCGATGCAGGTGAATGGTGAAATAAAGGATTTGAAACGCATGGGCATTTCCCCTGTGGCCTATCTGGTGGTACCGAGAATGCTGGCGATGACGATCACCAGCTCGGTGCTGACGTTTTTCTTCCAGGTCGTTGCCATCGGCACCGGCATGCTCGTGACCGCCTGGAATATCGACGTTTCACTGTTCGGCGAAATCGGTCATTTTTTCGAGATGATCAGTTATCTTGAAATATTTGCGGCTTTGCTGAAAAGTGTCTGCTTTGGCATGCTGATGTCGCTGGTGCCCTGCTATTATGGTTTGACAGTCAGGCATTCCATGAACGATATCCCGGTGGCTGCGTCGCGCGCGGTGATGCGCAGTCTGATGGCGGTATTCGCCTGCGACGGACTGATCACGATTCTGCTGTTCTGAACATGGGCGCGTTGTTCAGATTTGTCGAAGTACGCTGCAAAGGATCGGATCGTGTGCATACGTTTACCCTGCATGCGGGCGAGATGAGGTTGTTGCAGCTTGCATCCGGTGCTGAAAAAAATGCCATGATCGACAGTGCAATCGGAGTAACGTTATGCGCCGAAGGCGATATCGAGACCGTACAGGGCGAAAGAAGGTTCAAAAAGATTGCCGTGAAGGCTACGCTCGGGGAAAGAAGACAACATAACGAACCCCTGCCGGTTATATGGCAACCGGTGCACTCCAGCAGGCATGTGGCCTGGGTGGCGGCGGATGGAGGTCTGATCAGCAACCTGAGGATATGGGAAAATGTCACCCTGCCACTGTGGTATCACGATCGGCGCGAAGTGATGGAAACGGAACAAAGCATCAGGCATAGTCTGGGTGTGCTGGGCCTGAAGCAGGATGAATTCGGGGAGTTCATGATCGCCCAGCCGGACAGCATGGAAACCTGGCAGCGCAAATTGGCCGGACTGTTGCGTGCTTTGCTGCAAAAATCACCTGTACTGGTGGTGGATGCCACGCTGTTTGATGATGTCAAAGCGCGTTTGGCGGGCTGCTGGATGTTGGCGCTGGAATCCTATGCCGCCGAAGGGAGGGCGGTGCTGGTGATGTCAGACAGGGCGATGACGCTACCCTGTGAAAAGATCGAGTGAGGTGTATGTGACATTGTTTGACGACAAAGATGAGCGCTTCAAAAATCTGTTTGGCAAGACAGCCGTATTCGTATTGCTCGCGGCTTTGGGCATAGGGCTGGCGTTTGTGCTGGTTGGAGTAAAAAAAGGCATATTTACGGCAAAGTCGCCTGTCTATTTTGTCGCCGACAGCGGACAGGATCTGAGCGAGGGCATGCCGGTCAAATTCAGCGGATTCAAGATCGGCAAACTGAATAGCCTGGCCCTGGATGATCAGGGGCGTGTCCAGGTGGAAGTCGGTATCGAATCCAAGTATCTGAAGCTGATCAGGCAAGATGCCGTGATGACCCTGAAAAAAGAAGGGGTGATAGGCGATGGCATACTGGAGATCAGCCGGGGCACGGAAGGCAAGCCTGCATTGGCGTCAGGCGGAACAGTGCGCTTTGTGCGTGCCAGCGGACTGGAGCAGGCGGTAATCGAGGTCAAGAACCGCATCATGCCTATCCTTGACGATCTCCATCATACACTGCATGACCCCGATGGCGATGTGCGCCAGACATTGAAGAACCTGCGCGAATTATCAGCCGAGATGCGCGGTACACGCGAGCGTTTGGACCGCGTGCTGGGCAGTCTCGATACCAGCCTCAACCATGAGGCGATACCATTGCTGCAATCCCTGCGGAAATCGGCGGCGAATGCCGAAACGCTGTCGGGAAAACTCGACCAGGAGTTGCCTGTTCTGCTGAAAAATGCAGACAGCAGCATGGAAAGTCTGCGTGCGGCCAGCGAGACGATCAATCATGCGGTACAACGCTCTGCGCCGCAGCTACCCGGGATGATGGACGAGACTCGTGAAACGATGGGACAGACCCGAAAATTGATAGGAGATACCCAGCAAGCGGTCGATTCCCTGAGTACACACTGGCCGTTGAACAGCAACGTGCCACAGTCCGATACCAGGCCGGTCAGGATGGATAGCCATGACTAAAACAAGGCAGTATAAATCTACTGATGAAACGACTAGCCATCCGGCTAAGTTGGCAAACTACGCCAACCAAGCCATTGGTTATGCGCGAACCGGTATCGAGGTCGCTCAGTGCTCGTCATCCTCGTGTACTTCTATGTACACTCCGGTGCCGCGCTCCGGGCTCCCCCAATCCCGATCCGCTCGCTACGATTTCTGCGGCCATGTTTAAATTTCTACTACTGACATTTGCGGGCTTGCTGGTTGCCTGCAGCAGCGTGACGGCTGTGCGTCAGCCGCTGGCGGTCGAGCAATCCAGATCCGCGGACAAGGATGCGCGCAAGGCGTTAAGTAACGGCGAACTGCTGCAAGCGCAACATGATTTCGCCGCCGCCCTGGTGCTGCAACAGTCGCTGGATGACACGGCGGGTTCCGCCACGACGATGATCAACCTGGCCACGGTGGCGCACCGACTGGGCGATGACCGGGCTGCGCTGACCTGGCTGGAAAGGATACTGTTGGAAAGGGAAGCTATCTACCCGGAGGAAGCAAGACTCACGGCGGCCTTTCGCAAAGCCGTGATCCTGACCGATCTGGCACGACTGGGTGATGCGGATAAGACGTTGCGGTTTGCCGACAAACTGTGTGACGGAAAATGCACGCTGAACTCCGGTATCGATGCATTGCGGGCACGTTTGTTGCTGCTGAATGGGGATGCACGCGGCGCGCTGGAATTGGCGCAGGCATTGGGCAAGCAGGACGGGGTAGGCAAAGCCGAACAGGCCAATGCATTGCGCATCGTCGCCGCTGCCGAGGAGAAACTGCAGCGCCCCGCGGGTGCATTGCAGCATTACCAGGCTGTGCTGGAGATGGATAAAGCGCTCGCGCTGAGTGAACGTATCGGTGAAGATTTGAACGGGATGGCGCGCGCGTCGGCCCGACTGGGGCGTGATCAGGAAGCTGCCGAATATTCCCGGCGTGCCGTTCTGGTGAAAGAATCCCGTCGCCAAAACGATACGGTAAATTGAGCAAGACGCTGTTGGCAGGTGTTGCAGCGCGGGTTACGAAATGTAATATTAAAAATATTGAAAGGAATGCGATGAGTGTGTGGGACGAACGTTATGCCGTCGAAGATTATCTTTTCGGTACCGAACCGAATGAATTCCTGGTGTCGCAGCGCCATTTGCTGAAACCAGGCATGAGCTGCCTGGCGGTGGCGGACGGCGAGGGACGCAACGGCGTGTGGCTGGCACAGCAGGGATTGCATGTATTGTCGGTGGAATCCTCGGCGGTGGCACTGGACAAGGCAAAAAAACTGGCGCGACAACGCGGCGTGGCGATCGATTTCGAGCAGGCCGATCTCGCACAATGGCAATGGGGTGAGTACCGCTTCGATGTGGTGGCGGCGATCTTCATCCAGTTTGCACCGCCCGCCTTGCGCGAGCAGATGTTCGCGGGCATCAGGCACTGCCTGAAACCGGGCGGGTTGTTGCTGCTTCAGGGTTACACGCCGCGCCAGCTCGAATACAAAACCGGTGGACCGCCCGTGGCCGAGAACATGTACACTGAGACGCTGTTGCGCAACGCGTTCGGCGATATGGAGATCATGCATCTGCGCGAACATGACGATCACATCGGTGAGGGCGCCGGTCACAGCGGCATGTCTGCACTGATCGATCTGGTGGCGCGAAAACGCGATATAAGCAGGACTGTTTAATTCAATAAAATCGGAGGAATCATGTTTTTAAAACATATCGGAAAGACGCTTGCACTTTTTAGTCTGTTGCTTGCCGCGGGTTGTTCATCCAGCGGTGGCACGGGCAATTTATTTTCGGCTGCGGGAGACAAGCCGATCAAGATTGAATCCATCCCGCCCGGAGCGGATGTGTACGTGATGGGTGAAAGCATCGGCGTGACACCCATCATGATCAAGCGCGACAGGTTTTTTCCAAACCTCTATCCCAAGGAGAAAGAATCCCTGTACGGTAAGGTGACGCTCAGGAAAGCGGGATGCCTGGATTTCACCAGGACGATCAGCACGGCAATTGGCAACTATGGACTGCACGCACAGTTGGACTGCGGAAATACTAGCCCTGGGTCCACATCCCCTGCAACTGCATCACGTACCAGCGAAACCGTGGAACAGCGTCTGGACAAGGTCAAGGCATTGCTGGACAAGGGGTTGATCAGCGCAGATGAGGCAAAGCAGGCCAGGGAGCGTATCCTCAATCAGCTGTGAGCGCCGCCGCATGCCATCGCGATGGCAGATGCGTGACTGAGTAACCCTATTCGCAAGTAGGGAGTATCATTTGCCCGGGTGATGCAGATGCGGGATTTCCGTTTGCCGCTGCTGTATCCGTCGCTGAATGATTTAAGAGGTAGCTAACAGATAACACTTCCGTTTCACGCACTGTTTTGAAATTGTGAGAAAAACCGGTGTCGTGAAACGAGCTTGAACAAGCGATGATACTTTCGGCCAGAGTCAGCACTTTCGGACAGGACCTGCTTCGCCGTCATGGCGAACGGGTCCACAAGATTGCCCTCGATGCCGGCTTTACCTGCCCCAACCGAGACGGCACCAAAGGGCGGGGAGGGTGCTCCTTCTGCAACAACGTTTCTTTCAGTCCCGATGCCGATACCCGTCTCGACCTTTCTGCGCAGATTGCCAAGGCGCGCCGGGCCATTGCACGGCGAACCCGTGCCAAAAAATTCATCGCCTACTTTCAGGCTTACACCAACACCTATGCCAAAGTCGAAGCGCTCGAAGCACTGTATCGGGAAGCGCTGAAGGAACCGGACATGGTCGGGATTTCCGTCGGCACACGCCCGGACTGCGTATCTGGCGAAGTGCTGGATCTGCTCGACCGTTTTCGCGATCAGGGGCTGGAAGTGTGGCTGGAACTGGGATTGCAATCCGCCTTCGACAAATCCCTGGAACGGGTCAATCGCGGCCACACCTTTGCCGAATACCGGACAACAGCATTGGCAGCACGACAGCACGGCAACGCGGCATTCCGGTATGTACCCACCTGATCGTCGGCTTGCCCGGCGAGCGCGAAGAACATTGTCATCCACACTGGACATCGTGCTGGAAACCGGCGTGGACGGACTCAAGCTGCATCCTCTGCACATCGTCAAACACACATTGCTGGCACATCAATGGCGCAAGGGGGAATATCTGCCGCTATCCAAAACAGGATACATCGACATGGCGGCCAACCTGATCGAGCGCACCCCGGCAAACATCGTCTACCACAGGGTAACCGCGACCGCATCGCGCGACGTGTTGCTGGCGCCCGCCAGGGCAGCCGTGCCGGGATCCCCTTTGTTAGCGAGGAATTGAGACATGTCGCTTGAACTGGTTTGTCCGGCAGGCAGGCAGCCTGCCCTGAAAGCTGCCGTCGATAACGGTGCCGATTGCGTTTACATCGGCTTTCGCGACAGTACCAACGCACGTGCCTTCGCCGGCCTGAACTTCGACCTGCCGGGCACCGCCGAGGCGGTGCGTTACGCGCATGCGCGAGGCAAGAAAGTCTTTCTCGCACTGAACACCTATCCGCAGGCGGCCAACTGGCCGCGCTGGCAGGAGGCGGTGGGCCATGCCGCGGAAGCGGGTGTGGATGCGGTCATTCTCGCGGATGAGGGCTTGATGCGCTACGCTTCGCGCACCTATCCCGAGCTGCGCCTGCATCTGTCGGTGCAGGTTTCAGCCACCAATTACGAGGCGATCAATTTCTACCATGAGCACTTCGGTATCCGGCGCGCGGTATTGCCACGGGTATTGTCGCTGCCCCAGGTTGAGCAACTGGTGCAGCATACCCCGGTGGAGACCGAGTTGTTCGGTTTCGGCGGCCTGTGCGTGATGGTGGAAGGTCGCTGCGTGCTGTCTTCCTATATCACCGGCGAATCGCCGAATACCGCCGGGGTGTGCTCCCCGGCCAAGGCAGTGCGATGGCAGCAAACCCCCAAAGGGCTGGAGTCGCGCTTGAACGGCGTGTTGCTGGATCGTTACGCTGCCGATGAAAATGCCGGCTACCCGACCCTGTGCAAAGGGCGCTTCGACGTCAACGGCGAAACCTATTACGCGATTGAAGAGCCGGTCAGTCTCAATACGCTGGAACTGATTCCGGAGATGATGCGTATCGGCATCTCCGCAGTCAAGATCGAGGGCCGCCAGCGCAGCCCGGTCTATGTCAAACAGGTGACCAAAGTATGGCGCTCGGCCATCGATACCGCGCAGCGCGATGCCGAAGGTTATGCTGTCGCACCTGCATGGATGAACCAGCTGAACAAACTTGCCGAGGGGCAGCATCACACCCTGGGCGCTTATCACCGTCCCTGGAAGTGAGATGAAAGCTGTGAAATGAAAGCTGTGAGCATGAAACCCACCCTTGGTCCCGCACTTTATTATTGGCAACGCGATGCACTGTTTGAATTCTATGAACGGATCGCCGAGTCGCCGGTGGATATCGTCTATCTCGGCGAGACGGTATGTTCCAAGCGCCATACCTTTCGTCTGGAAGACTGGCTGGAAGTGGCGCACAAACTTTCGGCGTCCGGCAAGCAGGTGGTGCTGTCCACACTGGCGTTGGTCGAATCCGAATCCGACCTCAAGACCCTGCGCCGTCAAGCGGAAAACGACAGCTACATGGTCGAGGCCAACGATATGGGCGCGGTGCATCTGATGTCCTGGAAGCGCTATGTCGCCGGTCCGCATATCAATACCTACAATTCCGAGACGCTGACCCTGCTGGCGGAATTGGGCGCACAGCGCTGGGTGATCCCGGTGGAGATGTCGCGTCAGATGCTGGCCGACATGCTGACTGGGAAACCGCAAGGTATGGAGACCGAAGTGTTCGCTTACGGCCGTCTTCCGCTGGCCTTCTCCGCCCGCTGCTTTATCGCACGCCATTACAACCTGCCCAAAGATGACTGCCAGTTCCGCTGTATAGACCACGGCTGTGGATTGACGCTGAAGACCCGCGAGGGGCAACCTTTCCTCGCACTGAACGGCATCCAGACACAATCATCCAGAGTCTATAACCTGGTGGGCGAACTGGAAGACATGCGGCAGTTGGGGGTGGATGTGTTGCGCGTCAGCCCGCAGCCGTTCCATACTGAAAAGATTATTGCGCTGTTCCTCAAAGATTGGACGACAGTCTGTCCGGTTTGGAGGCTGCACAACAGATGGCCAGGTTGATGCCGGACGAAGCGTGCGACGGCTACTGGCATGGCCGGTACGGTATCGAACAGGTCGGCATTGTCAGCCGGACGGGTTTTGACCGTTCAACCTCATCCACCCTGTAAGGAAATCAAATGGAACAGCCCGCATTCAACTTTCCCAAACCGGTCGCCACACTGGTTTCCCTGTTGTCGGCCTTTCCGCCATCCTTTGCCCTGACCAGGGTGCTCAACCTGGCGCTGGGCAGGATCATACTCAAACAATACCTGGAACCGTTGTACGGCAAACAGATCGCTATCCGCGTCAAAGACCTCGGGCTGAATCTGTACTTCACGATCGAAGCAGGTCAATTTGTCCCGACCCGCTTCGGTAAAGATCCCGATCTGGTTATCAGCGCCACTGCATATGACTTTTTTCTGGTGGCTACCCGCAGGGAATGTCCTGACACGCTGTTTTTCAGTCGCAGTTTGATTGTGGAAGGGAATACGGAATTGGGGCTGGTGGCCAAAAACACGCTGGATGCGATCAAATTGCCAAAAATAGACACCAACGACTGGTCACCGCGCAACGCGATGACCAGAGTAATGTCACGGTTATTTCAAGGCTGACTCCGGACTTTCCGGCCAACTGCGACGGTGGGTTATTCCTGAACTGCAGGATAATTTTAATCCTGATTGTAAATGGCTTCAATATTTAATGCCCGTGGGCATGGACGGTTCGGGCGGGCATATGATGGCAACAAAACAAATTATTTACGTGCCGGGAAAGAACCCCAAGCCAGAGGCGGAGCTGCATCGCGTATTGCTCTGGCGTACGCTTGTTGAAGGGGTGCGTCGCGCCGATAGCGCTGTGGCCGATAAAATTCAGGTCTGTTATCCGCAGTTCCATCTGGTCAGCTGGAACTATCTTTATTACCGCGTGTATAAAGATATCACCAGGGATATTCCCTGGATTGATGCGCTGATCAACAAACACGCCCCTACAGAGCAGGACATTGGCGATGCCCATTCCTGGAACATATGGCTGAGCCGTTTCATGTTGACGCTGGCGGACCACATTCCATTGCTGATACACATGTTGCCCAAAGAGGTGCGCGGTACCGCCCAGGAAATCGACCGCTATTTCAACAACACCGATGGTGTTGGCAGCAGGATTCGCGATTTGCTGGCAAACATCCTGCGCCCGATGCTCGAACAGCAGGACGACGTGCTGCTGATCGGCCACAGTCTCGGTGCCGTCGTCGCCTATGACACATTGTGGGAGCTGTCACATCGGGAAGGGGTGCAGGGCAAGGTGGAGTTTTTGACGCTGGGCAGCCCCATGGGTCTGCATTACATGCAGCGGCGCTTGCTGGGTATGAATGAAAATCGCAGGAAAAGTTATCCCGGGTTGATCCGCCGTTGGGTAAATATTTCTGCCGAGGGCGATGTAGCCGCACTCAACGAAAACTTAAGGGATGCTTTTTACCCCATGCTGGAACTGGGTCTGGTAGAGTCCATCGAAGACCATTGCCACGGGATCTACAACTTCTTCCGCAGTGATGCGGGCCTTAATTGCCATCGCTCATATGGCTATATGGTGAATCCCGCGGTGGGCAGCATCATCGCGGATTGGTGGAAGCATTGAAGCTGAGTGAATGAACTCCAATAGCAGAAACGGGTTATAAAGATCAGC
>JBBRFZ010000076.1:0-12344 GCA_038241165.1 Burkholderiales bacterium
GCAATACACCCGCAATGTCCATCCCGATTTTTTTTCACCGATTTGTGCTGAATTGGCCAAACTGCGCAAGTGCGCGATTCTACTCCCCATAACGCGCCTGTCTCAATACTGCTGACGGGCTAGCCCGATTTAGTTGTAAACCACCTTGACGTTCTCCTCGTGCAGCAAGTCGCGCAGATCGTGCAGCAGGTCGTCATGCAGCGTCACTTGCCATGTCTCGCCTAAACGCAGTTGGCAGCTTGCGTGATCGTTGCGGTAATGAATTTGCACCGGACATTTCCCCTCCCGATAGGGCAGAAATAATTTTTTGAGTTGCCCGATGCTGGCATTGCCGTTGCAACGCAAAGCAAGTTGTTGCGCGTAGTGGGAACGTGCCGATGCAAAGTCGAACAGTTCTTCACCGCTCACCCGCACATTGCCGGAATATTCATCCAGCTTGGCCGTACCGCGCACCACCAGCAATTCATCCTCGCGTATCCACGGGCGGTTGGCCTCGTAGATTTCGTTGAACACGGTCAGTTCGACCTGTCCGGCGCCATCGTCCAGCGTAACGATGGCCATGCGTCCGCGCCGGGTCTGCTGGATGCGCAACCCGGCCACGATGCCGGCCAGCACCACCGATACGCCACGCCGCGAGGTGTAGCCGGAACCACCTGCGGAACCGTTCGATTGCCCGACGAATTGCGGGGTCAGGTCGTTCAGCCTGACCTTGATAAAGTTGCCCAGTTCCTCGGCATATTCCTGGTATGGATGGCCGCCCAGATAGATCCCCAGGCTGGCTTTTTCATGGGCAAGCTGTTCGCGCAATCGCCAGCGCGGTACATCGGCATACTTCACGATCAGCGCCACATCCCCCTCGTCGTGTCCGAACAGGCTGTTCTGGTTTGCCGCACGCGCCTGCTGATCGGCACTCGCCAACGCCGCACCCACGCTGGCCATCAGGCTGGCGCGATGGTCGTTCAGGCTATCGAATGCACCGGCGCGGATCAAGGCTTCAACCGTGCGCCGGTTGACGATGCGCTTGTCCACACGCCGGCAGAAATCGAACAGGTCCTTGAACGGACCCTGCTCGCGTGCCTTGACGATGCTGGCAATAGCCGCCTCACCTGTCCCCTTGATCGCGCCCAGCCCGTAAGCGATGGTCTGTTCATCCACCGGGGAAAACACATAACCCGAACTGTTCACATCCGGGGGCAACACGCGCAGATTCTGCTGCAAGGTATCGGCATAGAACGTGCTCACCTTCTCGGTATTGTCCAGATCCCCCGACAGCGTCGCCGCCATGAATGCCGCCGGATGATGCGCCTTGAGGTAGGCTGTCTGATAGGCAACCAGCGCATAGGCTGCGGCGTGCGACTTGTTGAATCCGTAGCCGGCAAATTTTTCCATCAGGTCGAACAGCTGACCTGCCTGCTCTTTCGATGTCCCACCCTTGAGCGCGCCCGCGACAAAGAACTCGCGCTGCTTGGCCATCTCCTCCACATTCTTCTTGCCCATCGCACGGCGCAACAGGTCGGCGCTGCCCAGGCTATAACCGCCGACCAGCTGGGCCATCTGCATCACCTGTTCCTGGTAGACCATGATGCCGTGGGTTTCGCGCAGCACCGGCTCGACGGCCGGATGCGGATATTCGAATTTCTCGCCGTGCTTGCGCCGCACGAAATCCGGTATCAGGTCCATCGGGCCGGGACGGTATAGCGCGACCAGCGCGATGATGTCCTCGAAGCAATCCGGCCTGGCGCTCTTCAGCATGTCCTTCATGCCGCGCGATTCCAGCTGGAATATCGCGGTGGTGTTACATGCCTTGAGCAATTCATAAGTCGCGGCATCGTCCAGCGGCAGGGCTTCCAGCGAGAACGGCGCGATGCCTCCGGCCAGGCGTGTAACATGGCGCATCGCCCAGTCGAGTATGGTCAGCGTGCGCAGACCGAGAAAGTCGAACTTCACCAGGCCGATGGCTTCGACATCGTCCTTGTCGAACTGGCTGATCACGCTGGCACTGCTGTCGGCACAATACAAGGGACAGAAGTCGGTGAGTTGCCCGGGCGCAATCAGCACGCCGCCCGCATGCATGCCGACGTTGCGCGTCAGGTCCTCCAGGCGGCCGGCCAGTTCCAGCAGCTCGGGCACGCCTTCCTCGCTCTCGGCGATGCTGTTGATCTCCGGCTCCATCTCGCGGGCCTTTTTCAGTGACACCGGCTTCACGCCTTCCACCGGAATCGCCTTCGACAACCGATCGCACAGGCCATAGGGGAAATCCATCACGCGCCCGACATCGCGGATCACCGCCTTGGAAGCCATGGTGCCGAAGGTGGCGATCTGCGCCACACTGGCCGCACCGTATTTCTGTTTCACATATTCAATGACTCGCTCGCGCCCGTCCTGGCAAAAATCCACGTCGAAGTCGGGCATGGACACGCGTTCCGGATTCAGAAAACGCTCGAACAGCAGGTTATATCGCAGCGGGTCAAGATCGGTGATGGCCAAGCTGTAAGCCACCAGCGAGCCCGCGCCCGAACCGCGCCCGGGACCGACCGGCACGCCGTTTTCCTTGGCCCAGCGGATGAAGTCCGCGACGATCAGGAAGTAGCCGGGAAAGCCCATCGTAATGATGGTGTCGATCTCGAAATCCAGACGCGCCTGATATTCCGGTTGTTTGGCGGCACGCCCGTCGGCATCGGGATACAGCATGACCATGCGCTGCTGCAGACCGATTTCCACCTGTTCGCGCAAAAAATCATCCAGGCCCTGGCCTTTTGGCGTCGGGAAATCCGGCAGGCGCGGCTTGCCGAGAACGAGGGACAGATTGCAGCGCCGCGCGATCTCAACGCTGTTTTGCAAGGCTTCCGGCAGATCGGCGAACAGCTCCGCCATTTCAGCCTGTGTCTTGAAATATTGTTGCGCGGTAAATTGCTTTGCGCGGCGTTTGTCGTTGAGCACATAGCCTTCGGCGATGCACACGCGCGCTTCGTGCGCCTTGAAATCATCGGCAGCAAGAAATTGCACCGGATGGGTGGCGACCACCGGCAGCCCGAGTTCGGCCGCGAGCCGGATAGTCGCATCGATGTGAAGCTCCTCGTCGGCAAACCCTGCGCGCTGAATCTCGAGGTAATAGCGGTTGTTGAACAGGCTCGCCCATTCCTGCGCAAACTGCCTGGCCTGATCCTGATTACCGGACAGCAACGCGCTGCCGGTATCGCCGAGATGTGCTCCGGACAGGGCGATCAATCCGCCGGTACCCTGATGGAGCCACTCGCGGCGCAGCTCTGCGCGTCCGCGATGCTGGTTCTCCAAATAGGCACGGCTGAGCAGGCTGCACAGCAGCAAATAACCGTCAACCGACTGGCACAGCAACAACAGGCGATACGGGCGCTCTCGATCGGCATCGTTGGTGATGAACACATCGCATCCCACAACGGGCTTGAGTCCGGCGCTGCGCGCTTTTTTGTAAAACTTGATCAGGCCGAAAAAATTGTTCAGGTCGGTCAGCGCCAGAGCCGGCATCCCGTCGCGCTTTGCCATTTCCACTGCTTCGCCGACGCGCACCATCCCGTCCGAAATTGAATATTCGCTGTGCAAACGGAGATGGACGAAAGAAGGCTGCGACATGATAAAAGGCTAATGTTTTGAGCGGTAATTTTAGCACTGCCGGAAGCGCAATTTTTTCTTATCGTCGCTGATAGAATGCTCCCCTTGTAATCAATACTTTCCGTCATGCACCCCAAGCTTACACCGCAAAGCGAGCGCTATTTGCTGCTCACCCTTGCAGGTATCCAGTTCAGCCACATCCTCGATTTCATGATCATGATGCCGCTCGGCCCAGTCCTGATCAAGGCGTTCGGCATCAGCACCCATGAGTTCGGTCTGCTGGTCGCGTCTTACAGTTTCAGCGCCGCACTGTCCGGGTTGCTGGCGGCAACATTCATCGACCGCTTCGAGCGCAAACGCCTGGTGCTGACGATATTCGGGCTGTTCGGATTGGCGACGCTGACCTGCGGACTGGCGCCCAGCTACGGGATGCTGCTGATTGCGCGCGGGCTGGCCGGAATGTTCGGCGGTGTGATGGGTGCGATGGTGCAGACCATCATCGGCGACGTGATCCCCTTTTCACGCCGCGCCCGGGCGAGCGGCATCGTGGCGACTGCATTTTCCCTGTCCACGGTCGCGGGTGTGCCACTTTCCCTGTGGCTGGCCAATCATTTCCAATGGCGCGCGTCATTCATCCTGATCGCGGTATTGTCGGTACTGTTCATTCTTGTCGGCACACGTACCATGCCGGTACTGCGCCATCACATCAGCCCTTCGACAGGCTCAGGACAGGCTGAACGTGCGCACCCGCTCTCGGCAATGTTCGAGATACTGCGCGAACCGAATCACCTGAATGCGCTGCTGTTCTCCGCACTGCTGGTTTTTTCCGGCTTCACGGTGATTCCGTACATCACCCTCTACGCGGTTGGCAATGTAGGCATCTCGCTGCAGGACATCCCGTTCATCTATCTCGCCGGCGGTGCGGCGACACTGTTCACCGCCCGGCTGATCGGCCACTGGGCCGACTTGCGCGGCAAGATAAAAGTTTACCGGGTGGTCGCCCTCGCCGCGCTGCTGCCGCTGCTGCTGGTAACCCATATCGGCGCCGCACCGCTGTGGCTGTGGCTGGTCTGCACCACGGCATTCTTCGTGCTGGTCTCGGGACGCATGATTCCGGCGATGGCGATCATCACTTCGGCGGCGCAGCCAAAATTGCGCGGCACGTTCATGTCGCTCAATGCCACGGTGCAGTCACTTGCCATGGGGCTGGCCACGACGCTGGCCGGATTCATCATCACGCAAAATGATGCCGGTCATATCTTTGACTATGGATTGGTGGGGTTGGTCGCAATATCCGGAAATGCGCTGGCGATCCTGTTTGTCTCGCGCATCGTGATGCACGATCAACATGTCGTGGTACCGGATGTTGCCTTGAAATAAACTGGAGCCGGTGAACGGGATCGAACTGTCGTATGCAGCTTGGGAAGCTGCCGTTCTACCATTGAACTACACCCGCGGCAGGCGCGATTCTACGACAGCTTACTACGATTCGAAGGTGAGAGTTGGGGGCGGCGGGGACAGTAACGGGAGACTGTCCGGATGTTATTTCCCGCCCGGACTATCGCGATGCCGACCCTTTTAACCCTTTAACCGGGGAATAAAAAAACAGGGAAGACCGAAGTCTCCCCTGTTGATGTTGCAACTGCTTTTTGCTGTTGTTAGTTGGATATCGCTTAAGCTCTACCCAACCTGTGCAAGATTCAAATCCTGATCAGAACACTACTGCAAGCAGCAGGGTAGTCACGGTCTTAGCCATCACCGGAGTTCCTAAAGCAGCAGCAGCGTCATAAGCACTGCCTGAGTTGCCGGTATAGGTCAGACTCAGATTCATGTTCTGCGCCATCATGTAAACAGCACCAAGCGTGTAGCCATTATCCGTATTGGCACCGCTGGCACCACCGTTTTTACCAGCGCGGAAGGCCAGTTGCACGGATGTGCGAGGAAGCACACCCAGTTCACCCGAGATGTTGAGAGATTTTTTGTCAGTAAGGTTGTATGGGTTGTAAACGTTACCCACACCAACTTCGACCGGCGCAACGCCATAGGAAGCATAAACACCCAGCGGCATCCCGACTACTTCGCCCTGCATCTGGCCGTCTATGATGGTTACCTTGGTAGCCGCACCTGTGCCACCCCCCGACAATCCGCCATCAGTGCCGGAGAAGCTCTGCACACCGACCGCCGAATCCCACATGCCCATATCAAACGTAAACACACCGCGAGCATAGATAGTATTCGCCGCATTGCTGGGAGTAGAAGAACCACCAGCAGGACCTGCCGCGCTTACAGCATACTTACCGATGTTCACGAAACCCAGGCTGCCGGTGGCCACGAAGGAAGCACCATTCCCGGCTGTATGGGTACCCAGATACTGGGCTGCGGAAAGCGTGTTGGCGTTCGCACCCGTACCTCCGCTGATTGCATTTTTAGCGCCATTATTGATTATCAAGAGGTGTGTGCTGACCGCGCCGGTATTCAGCAATTCAAAGCTGTATGCGGGAGCCTGGTTGGACATTAGTACAATACCCGCGCGGACGCCGTTACCCACGTCCCACAACAGCGGCAGCTTGGCTGCCGAAGTAGCAGGAGCATTATCGGGGAATGCAAACTCGGACAGGAAACCTGCGTTATCGGAGATGCGCCCGCCGAAGAACAGGGACAATTCTCCGCCGCCGGCTGGCGTCAGGTAATTGCCATTGCTGGCCGGTGCACTATTGGACACGTTTTGATATCCAACCGTAGTAAAGGCCGCTATGTTCAACTGGCTGGGAATGGACAGATCCTTGCCTTCTATTTTGCTTTCAGTGCCCATCATAGTAAAGCCGCTGGACTTGAAGGCCCGACCAAAGGAATTCAGCATCGGAAAGTGCTGGAAGTGACAAGCGCTACATTCCATACCCATTTGACGGGCAAACGCCGGGACAGCAGATGCTTCTGGAGCAAATGCGGCTGCTGCCAGCGCGCCTGCCAGAGATAGAGCTAAAGCTATTTTGTTCATGAATTCTTCTCCCTGAATTTAAATTCAAAACCCCACATAGCCTTGACTTAAACCAAGTTTAGTTAGTTAAGACTACTTGGCTCGAGAATACATAAATCATGTATTTAAAGTCAATGTTTATTTCACTAGTGTTGTTTATTTCACTAATGTACGGTTCACTTACAAAAGTATGCGCCAAGGTTAAGCATTGGCGCGGTTTGCAGAGCAGTTTATTTTGGTGCCGATTTGAAATCAGTTTACGCATATTCCGATTCAAGCAACTTCCAGAGATGATACTTCCGGAGGAGAGCTATGAATCCATGCAAGACGTTGTTCGCCCAACTCATGGAGTTTGTGCCTTGGACTGTATTACACTGTGCCGATACGAACTGATACGATTTCTATGGCAATTCAGACGAGATTTCAGCGATTTTGATGGTACGATAACTGTGTCAGGTCATATCGATTTTATCCGACTCGATCTAGGAGTTTGACTGGCAAAACCATTCCCACTGTCTGCACAGTCCAATGAATTCGGCAACAGGGCAACAGCATCGACCCGCATATGGGTGAAATATAATTCTACTGACACCCGAATTCATTCTCAGAAGCAGTCGGGAACAGTGTGGAGAACTGTCATGTCATATCCCACTTCGTGGGTTCGAGGTCGGAGTCCTATGAACACCTTCCTCGAACCGGAAAGAATTGGGGTGAAGTAGATCAGTGAATTAATTTTTTCTTAGTAAAAACCGATAGCAGTGATCTTCTCGGAACCGTGTCGATTATGGGTTGGAGACTGTTCGGAAACTGTGTAATGACTGTGTGGGTTCGGGTTTCATGGGTTTACAAGTCGATTTGAGGTCGGTGTCCGTAGGACTCCGACCTCGAAAACCGAAGGTATGTCATGGGGTAAACTGGAGCGGGTGAAGGGGATCGAACCCTCGTATGCAGCTTGGGAAGCTGCCGTTCTACCATTGAACTACACCCGCAAGGCTGGCGATTTTACGTGGGTTGCCTGTAATACTCAACTTGCAGTTCTTTGGCAGTGCGGGGAGGCCGTGCCTGCTATAGCGTTGACTGCTACGCAGATGATCAGGAACGTTTTATAAGGTGGCGGTCTGATTGTTCAGAGGAACATTGCCATACCTGCGCATCTGCTTATGGTGTACAAGAAGACGGTGAAAATGTAGATTAGCGACTTACAGGACAATCACGATCGGTATGAATCCACTCATCAGTACAAACCAGTTGCAAGAGCTGCTAAAGAACAACGCTAATGTTTTGATTTGCGATTGTCGCTTCGATTTGACGCAAGCATCAGCCGGCAGGGAAGCTTATGCTGCGGGCCACATTGATGGTGCTATTTATGTTGATCTGGAAAATGATTTATCCGGCACCAAAACCGGGACCAATGGACGTCACCCGCTTCCATATCCCCATAAATGGGCAGAGACAAGGCAACGTCTGGGTATCGGTTCTGCAAGCCATGTGATTGCCTATGATAGCCATGGCTCGGTCTATGCAAGTCGCTTATGGTGGATGTTGCGGGCCACAGGCCATGACAAGGTGCAAGTACTGGATGGAGGTTTGGAGTCCTGGAAGGGAAAAACCGGTATGGCAATACTTGCCCCTGCCCCACTCGAGAAGCAGCCAGAATCGCGGCAGTTTGAAGGTTTGGTTCTGGTTGATGAAATCCGGAGCAACCTTTCGTCACAACGAAAAACTATCGTTGATGCGCGCTCGCCTGATCGCTTTCATGGACAAAATGAAACACTCGATCCGGTAGCAGGACATATTCCAGGCTCGTTAAATCGCTTTTACAAATGCAATCTGGAGGATGGGACATTTAAATCTCCGGATATCCTGCGAAATGAATTTTCTGATTTGCTTGGAAACACACATGCATACGAGGTAGTTCATTCATGCGGCTCGGGAGTAACCGCCTGTCACAACCTGCTGGCCATGGAATATGCCGGGCTCAGCGGGTCCCATTTATATGCAGGAAGCTGGAGTGAGTGGTGCGCTGATCCAAAGCGCCCGGTTGAACTCTGAGTATAAAACGAAGCCGGGTTCGGGCGGGCATCAAACCAGGTTCAAGGTTTTGTATCTTGCGATAATCGCCAACTCGATATTTGGTCGCTGCGCATCTGGCCCGCTCTTCTTTTTCATACGTTGAATTTCCGGTTTTGGGTAATCTACTGCACAGATTCAAGTTCTGGCGGCGCCAGTTCCGGACATACAGGTGTTAAAAAATGATAAGTCATCTGGGGCGATATGAGATTGTAGAAGAGTTGGGGCGAGGCGCCATGGGCATTGTATACAAAGCCTATGACCCGTTAATCGAGCGATTCGTCGCAATCAAAACCATCAAGCTTCAGGCTTTGTCCGAGACAGAAAGGGCGGAATACGAAGCGAGGTTCTATCAAGAGGCCAAGGCGGCGGGGCGTTTGAGCCATCCCAACATCGTCACCATTTACGACCTGGGGGAAACTGGCGACGTGGCCTACATCGCTATGGAATTGATGGAGGGGCGGGAATTACAGGAGATGATTTACAGCAAAAGGCGCCTGCTCGTTACCGATGTTCTGAACATTGCCATTCAAGTATCAGCAGGATTATCCTATGCGCATCAACGAGGGATCGTGCATGGCGATATCAAACCTTCAAACATCATGGTTCTGGGTGACAATCTTGTAAAAATCGCCGACTTCGGTATCGCGAGAATGGCTTCCTCCATGGAAGTCAGACAGGATAGCGGAATTTATGGAACGCCTCCGTTCATGTCGCCCGAGCAGATCCAGGGTAAACCGATTGACGCCCGCTCGGACATTTATTCACTCGGCGTGGTTTTATATTACATGCTGACTGATCGACTGCCCTTTCCCGAAGAAAACATCAATTTGCTCATGAACCAGATTGTTAGTGCTATCCCGGAAAAGCCCAGTTCATTAAATCCGGGAATTCCGGAAGCGTTAGATACTGTCATATACAAGTGCCTTGCAAAATCTCCCGATAACCGCTTCAAGAACACCAATGACCTGGCAAATGATTTGCGTTCATGTCTTTCTGCTTTGTTGCATACCAGTACTGGCCCGGATCATTCTTTTACATCAAACGTTAAATTCAAACGCTTAAAGAGTGTGGTGAGCCCACGGAGATTCTCGCGGGAAATAGTCGCCAATGGCAGCTATTTTGCGATCTTTTCAATGGTTGCAATATTCATTGCCGACATATTTGCACCTTACACGATTCAGATGCACTTGCTATACATATTCCCCCTGATTGTGATCAGTTTACATTGTGAACAAATGAAAATAATTAGCGGGGCTGTTGTATTGGCCCTATTGCTCCAAGGCATACACCTTGTGATTGACCCCATCCCCACCTCATCAAAAATTGTTCTCGCGATAATGATATTGCTGTCAGATATCACGATAGTTTTTGTGTCCAGAATCGCGCGGATAAACTTTATCGAGGTCGAACAACTTTCTTCCTTCGACAGCTTGACCGGTCTACGCAATCGACTCAGCTTTGAGGTCATCACGGATATTGAGATTGACAGGCAAAAGCAAAAAATGGCAATTTTTTCGTTTGCCTATATCGACCTCAACAAGCTCAGGGAATTGAATGAAACCAGGGGATACACTGCCGGCGACAAGACGATCAAGCTTGTCGCCCATGTGATTCGGGAAAATATACGGCAATTCGACACGCCGGCACGGATCGGCGGGGATGAGTTCGCCATCCTGATGCCGAATACCAATGCGGCGGAATGCGAGTCGTTCTGCAAGCAACTTTCCCTGAAGATTTCAAAACAGATGGAAGATGCATCGCTCCCCATGTCGACCAACATCGGTTATGCGACCTTTGAAAAACCGCCGGCATCATTATCAGAAGTGTTTGATATGGCTGAAAATGCCATGCACAGGGCCAAGACAAGCGGGAAGTCATTTGCAGTAAGTGCTTAGCGTGCTTGCTGCACAATCAACCCGACAGCAGTCACAGTTCTCGCCCCGCGCCAAAGAACTGTGTGTTGAGTATTACCGGCAACCCACGTAAAATCGCCCTCCTCGAGGGTGTAATTCCATGGTGGAACAGGAGCCCGGGATGCTGCTTGCATGGATTCGATCCCGCTCATCAACTTCGTCGCACCTGGTCTAATTGAATACCAAACATAAAGTGATTACCGTTAACGTCAACGGCACAACACGCCAACTTCCCGACTCTACCGGCGTTGCCGCACTCATGGAAGAAATGGGTCTGACCGGGAAACGCATTGCATTGGAACGCAACGGCGAAATCGTTCCGCGCAGTTTGTTTGCCACACAGCAATTGGCAGATGGCGATAAACTGGAAATAGTCGTGGCAGTGGGCGGTGGCTAGTCCATTCAGATGGCTATGCATAATACTCAAACAACTGGAAACACAATGAACGACAAACTGATCATCGCAGGCAAAAGCTATTCATCCCGGCTGCTGGTCGGCACCGGCAAGTACAAGGATTTCACCGAGACCGGGGCAGCTGTGGAATCAAGCGGTGCCGAGATCATCACCATCGCGATCCGGCGCAGCAATATAGGCCAGAATCCCGGCGAACCCAGCCTGTTGGAGATCCTGCCGCCGTCGAAATACACGCTGCTGCCCAACACAGCCGGTTGCTATTCCGCCGAAGATGCGGTGCGCACCCTGCGTCTGGCGCGCGAGTTATTGGACGGACACAGTCTGGTCAAACTCGAAGTGCTGGGCGACCCGCAATCGCTGTATCCCAATGTGATCGAAACCATCGCGGCGGCCAGGACGCTGGTGGCTGACGGATTTCAGGTAATGGTGTATACCTCGGACGATCCGATCATCGCGAAACAACTGGAGGATATCGGTTGCGTCGCGATCATGCCGCTGGCTTCACTGATCGGCTCCGGCATGGGCATCCTCAACCCGTGGAACCTGCAGCTGATCATGGAACGCGTGCAGGTACCGGTGATCGTGGATGCCGGTGTCGGCACCGCATCGGATGCCGCGATCACAATGGAACTGGGCTGTGACGGCGTGTTGATGAATACCGCGATTGCCTGCGCCCAGAAACCTGTGCTGATGGCATCCGCGATGAAGCAGGCCGTGGAAGCAGGACGGTCCGCCTATCTGGCCGGGCGCATGCCGAAAAAACTTTACAGCGCCAGCCCCAGCTCACCGACGGCAGGAATCATCAGTTCGACGCGTACCTGAAATCCCGGCCCCCCATTGTCCAACACCTTCTCCCGTCAGTGCGAGAAGCATGGTTAATGACCCAGAAGCCATGACCGACGCCACCGATCTTTCCAGACGCCACATCCGCAGCTATGTGCTGCGCCAGGGCCGCGTTTCGCCCGCGCAACAACGCGCCTGTGAAACACTGTTGCCGCGCTTTGGTATCCCCTACGCCGCGCAATCACTTAACCTGGAACAGGCTTTCGGACGCAGTGCGCCCGGGATACTGGAGATTGGTTTCGGCATGGGCGACAGCACCGCGACCATTGCACTCGCCCATCCTGAAAATAATTATCTGGCACTGGAAGTGCACACCCCCGGGGTGGGCAATCTGCTCAAGCTGATCGATGCGCAGCAGATACCCAACATCCGCATCATCCGGCACGACGCAATGGAAGTGCTGCGCGACATGATTGAACCAAACTCGCTGGACGGCGTGCATATTTTTTTCCCCGACCCGTGGCACAAGGCACGCCACAATAAGCGCCGTCTGATCCAGGCACCGTTCATCGCGCAACTGGTGCAGAAACTCAGA
>JBBRFZ010000077.1:0-12123 GCA_038241165.1 Burkholderiales bacterium
TGGCTGCGCCGCGTCATGCGCGACCTGCCCGCTGCGAAAACGCTGGAAGAAATGGAAGTGCTGTTGCCGTGGAATTTGCATGCCACGGATTTAACCAGCGAACTGACACCCTGAACAGATTGCGGTTCATGGATCGCTTACGTTGAAAAGGCTTATGCGTTAGGGTTACCAAGGCAAGTACCTGATCCTATCGACCATGGACCGACAGGTGATTTATTGAAGCTCAACTGAATCGATTTTACCCTAGAGCTGATAATTTCCATTTTGTGAGATTCATGAAGCATTGACCAATCTAAACGGCATCAATCGCACAGTTTCCGCAATGCATCGGAAAAGTGAAAATCAAACGGCGAAATCATGAACAAGGAACAACTGAATAAATCTTTGCATTACCGTATGAGACTGCGACCCATCGCGCGTAGATTTGACGGGAAAGTCGAGCTTGAAAAAATTGATGATGATTGGATTGTCATTAAGACCGTAAGTGGCAGGGGGATTCAAATTAAAAATATTCGAACGGATCACGCCATAACTCTTGCTTATGATCACATTCGCACATTTATGTCTGATACATCACGTCCAAATGATGGTCTGAAATACGGCTTTTTGGAACTGACGATACAGGTTTCGATAAGTGGTTATAGAATCGATATTGAGCCAATACGGAGGTAGGGAGTAATCAATGGAAAATCGATGGGATTAATTTGAGTATTCTCCTCAAAGTAGCTATACAGAAATCGCTTGCATTAGTTAGGTTGTCTGTAGGCAGAAAACAATAACAATCTCCCATTACTGTCCCCACCGCCTCAAACACTTGCTCCCCACACTGTAGGAAACTGTCGTAAAATTGCGCCTGTAGCGGGTGTAGTTCAATGGTAGAACGGCAGCTTCCCAAGCTGCATACGACGGTTCGTTGATGCCTGTCCGCGATGCGAGCTTAACATCCGCTACGCGAGTGTTAGCTTTCGCCGCAAGCGCGCATTCTTGGCTATCTGCGCTCTTTCTTCATGGCCTGTGCGGCTTCACGTTTGGAGTCCTTTTCTTTTTCTGTTGCGCGCTTATCATGTTGCTTTTTGCCCTTGGCGAGGCCGATTTCCAGTTTGACGCGGCCGTTCTTGTAGTGCATGTCCAACGGCATCAGGGTATAGCCGGCGCGCTGCACTTTGCCGATGATCCTGTCGATTTCAAGTTTGTGCAGCAACAGCTTGCGGGTGCGCACCGGATCGGGGTGGATGTGCGTGGAAGCATTCAGCAAAGGGCTGATGTGCGAGCCGAACAGGTACAGCGCGCCGTCTTTTACCGTGACATAGGCTTCCTTGAGCTGTGCCCGCCCGGCCCGGATGGCTTTGACTTCCCAGCCTTCGAGCATGATGCCGGCCTCGTATTTATCCTCGATGAAGTACTCGTGATAGGCTTTTTTATTCTGGATAATACTCATTATCGATCTTTACATAATTTGCGACACTCATGCCGTCATTCCCGCGAAAGCGGGAATCCAGCAGGATAAAAATGCCTTTTGTTTAAACCCACTGGATTCCCGCTTTCGCGGGAATGACGTGTCAATTTTTTATTTCCCCAATTCCATTCTGGATGATGCGGCGCTGTCTTCACACAGTAAACCTTAATAATTGCTCATAAAAGATGAGTTTTGCAGTGTGATAAGCTATTCTACCAGCCTTTGAAATAGCGGTTCCCCGATCAGCAATGGCGTTAGTGGAAAAAACGGTGTTAGTGGCGCACAGCGCAGAGATGATGTTCAACCTGGTGGATCGGGTGGAAGATTACCCGGGGTTTTTGCCGTGGTGTGGTGGTGCCAGCGTCACCGAACTCGATGAAAACAGGGTGCATGCCACGGTGCACATCGATTATCTCCACCTCAAGCAGAGTTTCACCACGGAGAACGTGCGTACGCCGCCTTACCAGATCGACATGACTTTGCAGCGTGGCCCGTTCAGGCATCTGGACGGTAGTTGGCGATTTATCCCGTTGAGCGACTCAGCCTGTAAAATAGAGTTTTCCCTGCGCTATGATTTTTCCAGCAAGTTGTTGGAAAAAATGGTCGGGCCGGTGTTTCATTACATCGCAAACAGTTTTGTGGATGCATTCATCCATGAGGCAGAAAAGGCAAATACGGACAAATGAGTGACATGATGAACATCGAAGTGGTGTATGCACTGCCTGAAGCGCAAATCCTGCTCAAGCAGTCTGTGCCGGCCGGAACAACGGTGGCCGGGGCGGTGTTGGTCAGCGGCCTGCTGGGCAAGCATCCCGAGATCGATCTGGCAACCAACAAGCTGGGAATATTCGGCAAGCTGGTCAAAGCGGATGCCGTGGTGCGTGACAAGGATCGCATCGAGATTTACCGTCCGCTGATCGCCGATCCCAAGGAAGTGCGTCGCAAGCGTGCCGAAGAGGGCAAAGTCATGAAAAAAGGTGGCGGCGCTGCCGCAGAAGCCTGATGCTGGATTACGACCTGCATTGCCATTCCAACATCTCCGATGGCACGCTTACGCCTGAAGAATTGGTGAATCGCGCCGCCGGGCGTGGCGTGAAGGTGATGGCGCTGACCGATCATGATGATATGGATGGTCTGGATGAGGCGCGCGCCACTGCTGCGCAGCATGACATGGCTTTTATCAACGGTGTTGAAGTGTCAGTGTCGTGGCGCAGCCACACCCTGCATATAGTCGGATTGAACATCACACCCGCTTATCCGCCGCTGGCCGAAGGTTTGCGCATGGTGCGCAGCGGGCGCGGCGAGCGTGCGAAAAAAATGTCCGATGCGTTGGCCAAGGCCGGTATCGGCGGGGTGCTCGAGGGCGCATATCATTTTGCCAGCAACCCCAACATGATAAGCCGCACCCACTTTGCCCGCTATCTGGTCGAATCCGGACATTGCAAGGACGTGAAAAGCGTGTTCAAGCGCTATCTGGTGAAAGGCAAGCCGGGCTATGTGCCGCATCAATGGGCGGATCTGGCTGATGCGGTCGGCTGGATACGAGGCAGCGGCGGGGTGGCGGTGATCGCCCATCCCGGTCGTTACATGAAGGGGCGCAGCGGCATGGGCAAAAAAACCATGCATGAATTGCTGGCCGAGTTCGTCGAACTTGGGGGTCGAGCCATAGAAGTCGTGACCGGCAGCCATACCCCCGAACAATATGCCGAGTTTGCGCGCTACGCCGAAGAATTCAATTTGCTCGCCTCGTGCGGTTCGGATTTTCACGGCCCGGGCGAGAGTTATCGCGATATGGGGCGACTGCCGGACTTTCCGCTGGGTTGTCGACCGGTCTGGCAGGCCTGGGAAACAGTGAAATGAAAAATAGAACTATTGAAAATGATAATATGAAAATTCAGAGTTCGCCTAAATGCAAGGCGCGAAAAGAATTTCGCTGCGCGGCATATGGTGTATATATAAGCAAGAAATTATTCCTGCAACGCAGCATAACCAGCCACTTGGTTGCCGTATTTTGGCGACCTAGTGGAATGGCTGGTCGTATCACCAGTTGGGATGAAATCTGATTTTTATGTCCCAGTTCTTTACTATCCATCCTGACAATCCCAACCCGCGCCTGATCCGCCAGGCCGCCGAGGTGCTGCGCGACGGCGGCATCGTGGTATATCCCACCGATTCCAGCTATGCACTTGGTTGCCATCTCGACGACAAGAATGCGGTTACGCGCATAAGACAGATACGCGGGCTGGATGAGCAGCACCCTCTGACCCTGATGTGCCGGGATCTGTCGGAAATTTCCCGCTACGCACAGGTGGGTAACGGGCAGTTCAGGCTGCTGAAGAACAACACCCCGGGCAGCTACACTTTTATCCTGAAGGCTACCAAGGAGGTCCCGAAACGTTTGCAGCATCCCAAGCGCAGCACCATTGGCATCAGGGTCCCAGATCATTCCGTGGCGCTGGCATTATTGGAAGAACTGGACGAGCCGATGTGCAGCACCACACTGATCCTGCCCGATGACGAAGGGCCTTTGAATGATGCTGAACAGATACGCGATCTGTTGGAAAAACAGGTTGAGTTGGTGATCGACGGCGGAGCGGTGGGCGTGGATTCCACTACTGTGATAGATTTGACTGGCGATGTTCCGGTGTTGCTGCGTCGCGGCAAAGGCGATGTTGCCCCGTTTGGAATTGAAGATTAACGAGAAATAGACAGGAAAAGATGCAGATAAACCAATTTATTCAAACAGTAGCAATTGGAGCGATTCCGGTGCTGTTCGCCATCACGCTGCACGAGGCGGCGCATGGCTACGTGGCACGCCATTTCGGCGACATGACTGCAGACAAGGCAGGGCGAATCAGCCTGAATCCGCTGCGCCATATTGATCCGGTCGGCACGATATTGTTGCCATTGCTTACTTTTGCCATGGGCGGAATCCTGTTTGGCTGGGCCAAACCGGTACCGGTCAATTTCTCCGCACTACGCAATCCCAAGAAGGACATGCTGTGGGTCGCGATAGCCGGGCCGGCGTCCAATCTGGTCATGGCATTGGGTTGGACATTGATCTACAAGATAGGGCTGACGTTCCCGGAAAATTATTTTGCCGATCCGTTGTTGGGCATGGCAAAAATTGGGATGATAATAAACGTCGTGCTGATGGTGCTGAACCTGTTGCCGCTGCCGCCGCTGGATGGTGGACGCGTTGCGGTCAGCCTGTTACCGCATCGTCAGGCATTTCAGCTGTCAAAGATTGAGCCTTACGGCATATTCATCCTGATCTTTATGGCGGTCACGCCGGTGTTGAGTTGGATACTCTCGCCGATAATCGGCTTGATGTTCAAGTTGCTTTCACTGATATTTGGAATTTAATCATGTTTAATGATCGTGTGTTGTCGGGAATGCGTCCCACCGGAAGTTTGCATCTGGGTCATTACCACGGGGTGCTGAAAAACTGGGTGCGGCTGCAGAACGAATACGAATGCCTGTTCTTCGTGGCCGATTGGCATGCACTGACCACGCATTACGACACGCCGCAGATGATCGTGCAGAGCGTGTGGGACATGGTGATCGATTGGCTGGCGGCGGGCGTCGATCCCGCGCGCGCCACCCTGTTCATCCAGTCACGGGTGCCGGAACATGCCGAGTTGCATTTGCTGCTTTCGATGATCACGCCGCTGGGCTGGCTCGAGCGCGTGCCAACCTACAAGGATCAACAGGAAAAACTGAATTCGAAGGATCTCACCACCTACGGCTTCCTCGGTTATCCGCTGCTGATGAGCTCGGATATTCTGATTTACCGCGCCACCCAGGTTCCGGTAGGCGAGGATCAAGTTCCCCATGTCGAATTCACCCGGGAGATTGCGCGACGCTTCAACCACATGTATGGCCGGGAACCGGGTTTCGAGGAGAAAGCCAAGGCCGCGGTCAAGAAACTCGGCAGCAAAAGAGCCAAGTTGTATAACGAACTGCGCACCCGTTTTCAGGAACATGGCGACGATGAGGCCATCGAGTCGGCCAAGGCCCTGCTGGACGAGCAGCAGAGCCTGAGTCATGGCGACCGCGAACGGCTGTTCGGTTATCTGGAAGGTGGCGGAAAGATGATATTGTCCGAACCCCAGGCCATGCTTACGACCGCTTCGAAGATGCCGGGTCTGGACGGACAGAAGATGTCCAAGTCTTATAACAACACCATTACCCTGCGTGAAGACGAAGCCAGCGTGAGTAGGAAGATCCGCACCATGCCGACCGACCCGGCGCGTATACGCCGCAGCGACCCGGGTGATCCCGAGAAGTGTCCGGTGTGGCCGTTGCATCAGATATATTCAAGTGAGCAAACAAAACAGTGGGTGGTGCAGGGCTGCAAGAGTGCGGCGATAGGCTGCATCGAATGCAAACAGCCGCTGATAGACGCGATACTCGAAGAACAACGGCCGATGCGAGAGCGCGCGCAGCAGTACCTGGACGACCCTGCGCTGGTGCGCAACATCATTGCCGACGGATGTGAAAAAGCACGCAAGATGGCTGCAGAGACCATGCGCGATGTGCGCGAAGCGATGGGATTGAATTACAACTGATCGACAAAAAACAGGCTGATGCCAAGCTGATGATGGATACTGAAAAACCGTTGGTTCCTTATGCGCATATCCACGGCGAACCGTTGCTGGAATTGCCGCAGGATCTCTACATTCCGCCGGACGCGCTGGAACTGGTGCTGGAAAATTTTCAGGGGCCGCTGGATCTTTTGCTGTACCTGATCCGCAGGCACAACCTCGACGTGCTGGATATTCCGATGGCGGAATTGACCCACCAGTACATCAGCTACATTGAGTTCATTCAGAATCATCGCCTGGAACTGGCCGCGGATTATTTGCTGATGGCGGCGGTGCTGATCGAGATCAAGTCGCGCATGCTCTTGCCGCGTCCACCCAGGGCCGGCGAGGAAGGGGACGAAGACCCGCGCGCCGAATTGATGCGCCGTTTGCTGGAATATGAACAAATGAAGCTGGCCGCGCAAAAGCTCAACGGGTTGCCGCAGGCCGGACGCGATTTCGAGATCGTTCAGGTGTTGATCGAAAACACGGTGCGCGAACGCCTGCCCGAAGTTAGCGTGGAAGATTTGCGCCTGGCCTGGCTGGGGTTGCTGGCGCGTGCCAAAATCAATACACATCACAAAGTGCGTCGCGAACAGCTTTCGGTGCGCGAGCAGATGACGCACATCCTGCGCAGTTTGCAGGACGGCGAGTTCGTCGAGTTTGGCAAGTTGTTTGATACGGATGGCGGCGTACCGAAACTGATCGTCACTTTTATTGCGATCCTTGAACTGGCCAAGGAATACCTGGTTGAAATTCAACAAAGCGAAACATTGGGAAATATCTATGTCCGAACTAGCCGAGCAATTACCACAGATTGAATCAGCCGCACCGGGTGATGTGTTGCCGGATACGGCGCATCTCAAACACGTGCTGGAAACAGCGTTGCTGACTGCCACCGAGCCTCTCCCCGTATCCGAGCTGAAAAAACTCAGCGACACGCCGATCGATAATCGCCAGGTCGAGGCAATGCTTGAAGAAATCGCACAATCCTGGCATGGGCGCGGCGTCGAATTGAGCCTTGTTGCGAGCGGATGGCGTTTCAGGGCAAAGCCGGAAATGCAGCAGTATCTCGACCGGCTGAATCCGCAAAAAACGCCGCGCTATTCGCGTGCGGTGCTGGAAACGCTCGCCATCATCGCTTACCACCAACCCGTCACGCGTGGCGACATAGAGGAGATTCGCGGCGTTGCCGTTTCCTCGCAGATCCTCAAAACACTGGAAGCGCGCGGCTGGGTGGAAGTGGTTGGTACACGGGATTCCCCGGGAAAACCCGAATTGTTCGCCACCACCGGGCAACTGCTGGACGATCTCAATCTGCGCGCGCTGCAAGAGCTGCCATCGTTGCAGGAAATCGGCGCGTTGCTGGAGCAGGACACGGCCGCTCCGGCATAAAGGGTGTTGAGGAATGAAGTCGATTCAGTCCCGCGACAATTCATTTTACAAGCGGCTTGCCAAACTTTCGGGTTCGGCCAGGCAGCGCAATCAATCCGGACAGACTTTACTGGACGGTGTACATTTGCTGACAGCCTATCTGGATAGTGGCAATCAACCGCAACACATTTTGCTGAATTCGGCGGCAACGCGCGACGATGAAATTGCCGGCTTGTTGCAGCGTGTAAGAGAAATATCCGTGACGCAACTGGATGACAAATTGTTTGTCGGGCTCAGCGAACTGAAAACACCGACCGGCATTCTTTCTGTGATCGATATTCCCCGCCCCCCGCAAGAGGGACGCCCCGGGGTTCCCCGGGCCGATGGCTCGGCCCTGCCGGACATGCCCAATGCGCAAAGCAGATTTGCTTTGCTGCTGGAGGATATTCAGGATCCGGGCAATCTGGGTTCTATGTTGCGTTCTGCGGCGGCGGCGGGGTGTGATGTGGTGTTCCTGTCTCCGGGCTGCGCCGATGCATGGTCACCAAAAGTGCTGCGTGCGGCAATGGGTGGTCATTTTGCGTTGCGCATACACGAACAGCAGGATTTGCCAGGCGTTGCCAAAACATTTTCCGGGCAATTGCTGGCAGCCAGTCTGCATGCCAAGCTCAATCTGTACGATTGCGATCTGCGCGGTAATATCGCGTTTATGGTCGGCAATGAAGGGGCCGGATTGTCTGACGGTTTACTGCGACTTTCCACACAAAAAATAACGATCCCGATGCATCTCAATGTCGAATCGCTGAATGCCGCAGCAGCAACAGCGATTTGCTTGTTTGAGGCAGTGCGGCAGCGCCATGCGGGCTAGCCAATTGCTCATGCCGGCTTAGCATCGTTGCTTTCACCGTGCTTACCCCCACAGTATTCCGGGAGCATTAAACTCCTTGACCCGTAAGCTTATTTCGCTATAATGCGCTCCCCTGTGAGATTGTACCTGTAAATTTGTTATGGGTAGCTCACTTACCTTGCTCCACCGCACCGCAAGCGGGGGGCTTTAACCACAAGGAGAAGTAATGCGACATTATGAAATCGTTTTTATTGTGCATCCCGATCAAAGCGAGCAAGTTCCCGCTATGGTCGAGCGCTATCGCACACTGGTCACCACCAACGGTGGCCATATCCACCGTCAGGAAGACTGGGGTCGGCGTCAGCTGGCTTACCCGATCCAGAAGATCCACAAGGCACACTATGTGCTGATGAATATCGAATGCAATCAGACAACCCTGGAAGAATTGGAGCACGCGTTCCGCTTCAATGATGCAGTGTTGCGTCACCTGACTGTCAAGACCAAAGCTGCCGTTGTTGAACCGTCTGCCATGATGAAGGAAGAAAAGCCCCGTTCCATGACGACTGAAAACAAAGCTGCTCCAGCGGCTGCTTCAGATCCGGCTCCAGAGGCTGCTCCAGCTCCAGCGGCTGAAAGCCAGGCAACAGCTTAACTGGATTCGCATATCAACGACATAATTTTGGAATAAGGAAATATCATGGCTCGCCCATCAGACAAAAAGAAAGATGATAAGAACAAGCGTTCTTCCCGTAACAATCTGTTCAAGCGCCGGAAATTCTGCCGCTTTACAGTCGAGAAAATCGCAGAAGTGGATTACAAGGACATCAACATCCTCAAGGAATTCGTCTCTGAAAACGGAAAATTGATCCCGGCACGTATCACCGGCACCAAAACACGCTACCAGCGCCAATTGAGCACCGCCGTGAAACGTGCGCGCTTCCTGGCTTTGATGCCTTACACTGATCTGCACTAAGGAGACCCAACATGCAAATAATTTTGATGGAAAAAGTGGTCAACCTCGGCGCATTGGGTGAAGTGGTCAAGGTAAAGAACGGATTCGCGCGTAATTTTCTGATACCACAGGGCAAAGCCAAGCGCGCTACGGCCGCCAACATGGCAGAGTTTGAAGTGCGTCGCATTGAGCTCGAAGCAGCCGACAAAGCCAAGCTGGCCGAAGCGCAAACTCGCGGGGAAAAACTGGCGGGTTTGACCGTGCAAATCGTGCAAAAGGCCGGGGTGGACGGCAAGCTGTTCGGTTCCGTCACCAATGCCGACATTGCTGCGGCTTTGGCTGAGCAGGGCTTCGAAGTTGACAAGTCGCAAGTGCGTATGACCGAAGGCCACATCAAGCAGATCGGGGACCATCCGGTCAACATCGCATTGCATACCGATGTGGTACTGGAGATCACGGTTTCGGTGCTCGGCGAGCAGTAATTCGTCACGGTATCAACGCAACACCAAACAAAAAGGACTGGCAACAGTCCTTTTTTGCTTTCAGAATATTGCCAATTACAAGGTAAAATACCCTTCGCTCAAAAGCTTCCGTGATTTAATTCTATGCAAAACTTTTCCAGCCAGGACACACAACTCGACCAGATAAAATTGCCTCCCCATTCGGTGGAGGCAGAGCAATCGGTGCTGGGTGGTTTGTTGCTGGAAGCAACTGCGCTGGACAAGATCACAGACCTGGTACAGCCTGACGATTTCTATCGCCAGGAACATCGTTTGATCTTCCGTCAAATCGTGAGGTTGAGCGAGCAGGCAAAACCGGTGGATGTAATCACCGTGGCCGAGGCATTGGAGATTGCCGGTGAGTTGGACAAGGTGGGCGGTTTGCCTTATCTGGGCGGTCTGGCGCAGAACGTGCCTTCGGCCGCCAACATACGCCGCTATGGCGAGATCGTGCGCGAGCGCTCCATCATGCGCAAACTTGCCGAAGTCGGTAGCGACATTGCCAGCAGCGCCTATAACCCGACCGGACGCGATGCAGCGCAATTGCTGGATGAAGCAGAAAGCAAAGTATTCGAGATCGCCGAGGCTGGTTCAAAAGGAAAACAGGGGTTTATTCAGATGCCACCCTTGTTGACCCAGGTGGTGGAACGCATCGAGACCCTGTATGCGCTCGACAATAGCAGCGATGTGACCGGGACTGCGACCGGTTTTACCGACCTCGACCGCAAGACTTCCGGCTTGCATCCGGGCGATCTGGTCATTATCGCGGGACGCCCCAGCATGGGTAAAACCGCGCTCGCGATCAACATCGCAGAGAACGTGGCGCTGGACAGCAAGTTGCCGGTCGCGATCTTCAGTATGGAAATGGGCGCGACGCAATTGGTGATGCGAATGATCGGCTCGGTAGGCAAACTCAATCAACAGGATCTGCGTACCGGAAGATTGCAGGATGACGATTGGGGACGGCTGACACAAGCACTCGGCAAGCTGAATGATGCACCCATCCATATCGACGAAAGCGCCGCGCTATCCTCTCTTGATCTGCGCGCGCGTTCGCGTCGCCTGCATCGCCAGAACAACGGACTCGGTTTGATCGTGGTTGATTATTTGCAACTGATGAGCTCCAACGTGGGGAAGGCCAGCGAGAACCGTGCCACCGAAATCTCGGAGATTTCCCGTTCCTTAAAGGCATTGGCGAAGGAACTGCAAGTGCCGGTGATCGCGTTGTCACAGTTAAACCGCAGTCTGGAACAGCGTACCGACAAGCGGCCCGTAATGTCAGATCTCCGTGAATCCGGTGCAATCGAGCAGGATGCCGACCTGATCCTGTTCATCTATCGAGACGAAGTATATAACTCTGATTCGCAACAGCAAGGTAAAGCCGAGATCATTATAGGGAAACAGCGTAACGGCCCGATCGGGAAAGTGGAACTCGCGTTTCGTGGCGAGTACACGCGTTTCGACAATCTTGCTCCTGGCAGTTACTAAACCCATCCTTCAAACTGACTACATTTTGCCGTTTGTTTAATCATGGCACGCCGCAACCACTACCACGTCTATGTGATCGAACTGTCGAAAGACGTTCTCTACAAAGGCCGCTTCAAGAAAGCCAATCCCGCTTATGTCACGGGAAAGCCGTGCGTTTACGTTGGTATGACGGGATTGGATCCCGATGTGCGCTTCGACAAGCACAAGGCTGGAATCCAGTCCAACCGCTACGTAATGGAATTCGGATTGCGCTTATTGCCGGAGCTTTATGAAGTCTATAACCCGATGCCTTATGACGGCGCGCGCGATATGGAAGTGGAATTGGCAATAGGGTTGCGTGAAGCCGGGTATGGTGTATGGCAGGCGTGATTTTATTTGAAGAACAATAGGCTTTCGGATACAATGCCGACCCTGCAATAGGCGCGTAGCTCAGCTGGTTAGAGCACTTGGTCGACATCCAAGGGGTCGTTGGTTCGAGTCCAATCGTGCCTACCAACAAATCAATGGGTTAGATCAGAAACGGTCTAGCCCGTTTTTCTTTTGAAGGAACTTTGAAGGGACTCGGCCTTTTCTCTGAACAACATCTCCAAGTTTGCGTTCGACCGGTTGCTCTCATCGGTGATCAGATTCAAGGCGTCCAGTAACTCCCGCACTTGGGCAACGCTGTAATGTCCAGTCATCGTTCCCCGGCTGTGCCACAAGATGTCCGCGATGGTTTCCTCACGTACTCCTGCCTCACGCAACCTCATGCCTACTGTATGCCGCAGATCATGCACACGGACTGTTAGCGCCGATTGAATATTGACCCAGTGTGCTGATTGAATATTGACCCAGGACCGGTCGCCGTTTTTGAATTGGCAACTGTGGATAAGTGTACCAAATAACTGGCTTTTAGCAATTGCGTGGGGAATCCGCGCATC
>JBBRFZ010000078.1:0-12101 GCA_038241165.1 Burkholderiales bacterium
AACGGGTCGATGCGCCATATCCAGTTGAAGCGCGGCGACAAGGTGGTCACGGAAATGGATCTATACGACCTGCTGCTCAAGGGGGACAAGAGCAAGGATGTCGGGCTGCTGCCCGGCGATGTCATCTACATCCCGCCGGTCGGCAAGCTCGCTGCAGTCTCCGGCAGCGTGAACACCGAGGCGATCTTCGAGTTGAAGGACGATAAATCCACTTTGGCTGACCTGATCGATCTGGGGGGCGGCATGACCACCGTTGCAACAGGTGAGAAGGTCAGAGTCGAGCGGATCGACGATCACAAGGTACGCAGTGTGGACGAATTTTCCCTGGACAAATCCGGCATGGGACACCAGATCCGGGATGGCGACCTGGTCGAGGTCGGCTCGGTCGGACTGCGCTTTGAAAATGCCGTGACCTTGCGTGGCAATGTGGCGAGTCCCGGCCGCTACCCCTGGAAAGCCGGCATGCGCGTCAAGGATCTGATCCCGGACATGAACTCCCTGATCGTACCGGGTTATTGGGCGAAGCAAAACCAGATATTCCGTACTCAAGCCAATGAGTCCGGATTGATAGGCGAAGCCATCATGCACGATATATCTGAAATCAATTGGGACTATGCCGTGATCGAGCGGATGAACAAGCGCGACCTGTCGACATCGCTCGTCCCCTTCAATCTGGGCAAGGCGATTGCGAACAAGGACTCGCCTGACAATTTGCTTCTGGAAACGGGCGACGTCATCTCCATCTTTTCCAAGCAGGATATCCGTGTGCCGATTGCCAAACGCAGTGTCTATGTCCGAATCGAGGGAGAAATTGGGACGCCGGGGATATACGAGGCGTTGCCGGGCGAAACCTTGCGCCAAATGCTGGCCCGGGTTGGCGGGCTGACCCCCAATGCCTACCTGTACGGCGCGGAATTCGACCGCGACTCGGTGCGGGTGATGCAGCAGGAAAAGCTCAAACAGATAATCGATAAAATGGAACAGGATGTGCAGCGCAATCTCTCCGGCAAAGCGCAGAATGCGCTTAGCCCGGAAGATCTCGCAACCAGCAAGGCCCAGGCGGCAGCACAGGAATCTATGCTGGCACGGCTGCGCAAAACCCGGGCGACCGGCCGCGTGGTGCTGGGCATCTCCCCGGACAATAATGGGCAAATAAATGAACTGCCCGATCTGGTATTGGAAGATGGCGACAGATTCGTGGTGCCGGCCAAGCCGGCCGTGGTCAGCGTGATGGGTATGGTCTATAACGAAAACGCCTTCCTGTACCATAAAGGCATGCATGTGGGGGATTACCTTGACCAGGCCGGCGGCCCGACACGCGATGCAGACAGTGCGCGTATGTACCTGCTGCATGCGGATGGCTCGGTAATGAGTGCGCAGAATACCGGCTCCTTCTTCGCCTCGTTCACCGGGAAATCGGTGCACCCGGGCGATACCGTGATCGTGCCGGAAATGCTGGACAGGACTACACTCACCAAAGACATGAAAGACTGGGCGCAGATCTTCTACCAGTTTGCGCTGGGTGTAGCCGGCATCAAGATCTTGCGCATGTAATTGTTTATGGGTATCTCTAAAAATTCGTCTTGGGTGTTGCGGACGTCAAAGTGTTGAAGATGTAATAGGCATGCGATGCAAGAGCACAAGATTATTCAATCCGTAAAAGATATTATTCTCTGGCATACCCAGCCTTGAACCTGAATTTAACTTGAACCTTGAAGGCGCGCAGCGCCGCTCTTGAAACTTGAACCTTGTACGGACATACTGTGCACAGATGGTTTTCATAACTGAAACTGCAAAAGAGGTGTAATCATGAATACAGCGGAGCGACTTTATCAGGTGACAAAGGAGTTGTCTGAGCCAGTGCTGGTGGAGCTACTCGACTTTGCTGAATTTCTACGCCAAAAAAAAGCGGGTGAAGTCACTCAAGCGGGAAATATCGCACAACGTATTCACCAGCGTTTCGCCGACTTGGAGGGGGATGGAATACCAATTCCTGCACGTCAGTTATCGCGCACGCCACCCCAGTGGGATCGCTGATGAACCAGGCAATATTGCTGGATACAAACATTCTGTCCGAATTGATGCGCCGTCAGCCAGAGGCAAAGGTGCTTGCATGGTTTCAGTTAAATGCAGAATCTGGGTATTACACTTCAGCCATTACCGAATCGGAAATCTTGTTAGGCATTTCGCTGCTTCCATCAGGTAAACGCCAAACCAGATTGGCCGATGCCGCTACAAAAATGTTTTCGGAAGACTTCGCAAGTCGTTGCTTGCCGTTTGAAGATCAATCAGCAAAGAACTGACCTTGCCCCTGAATTCCGTATCTCTTAACGATCTCATGTTAGCGCCGATTGAATATTGACCCAGTGTGCTGATTGAATATTGACCCAGGACCGGTCGCCGTTTTTGAATTGGCAACTGTGGATAAGTGTACCAAATAACTGGCTTTTAGCAATTGCGTGGGGAATCCGCGCATCGCGAACTCCCCGTATGCACAATCAGAACTGTTTTTCAGGCTCTGCTTCTTTACCTCCTCCCTTCCGCGCTTGCTCTCTCGATTTGATGCGCGACTTCGAGGCCGTGTTGCTGTGCTGGAATCGGTATGACTCATTCCCCGTTTCCACGATATGGCAGTGATGGGTGAGCCGATCCAGTAGCGCCGTGGTCATCTTGGCATCACCAAACACGCTCGACCATTCGGAGAAGCTCAGGTTCGTCGTGATGACCACGCTGGTGTGCTCGTACAGTTTGGACAGTAGGTGGAACAGCAAAGCACCTCCGGACTGGCTAAATGGGAGATACCCAAGTTCATCGAGAATGACAAGATCCATTCGCATCAGAGACTGAGCAATCCGCCCGGCACGACCATCATGCTTCTCACGTTCCAGAAGATTGACCAGATCGACCGTGGAGTAGAAACGAACCCGTTTGCCCTGCGAGCTGATCCCGGACACTGCGATGGCGGTGGCCAAATGCGTTTTGCCTGTGCCTGGCCCACTAATGAACACAGCGTTCTGCGCCGCTTCGGTAAACGACAGCGTTGCCAATTTCTTGACCAAATGCCAATCAACCTTGCAAGCATTGAAATCAAACCCCGCTAAATCACGATGCACGGGGAATTTGGCTGCCTTCATCTGGTTGCTCACTGATCGCATGGCTCGATCCGTTGTTTCGGCTTGCAGCAGGTGCTCAAGCAATCATTTTGACGACTCGGTTGACGCCGTACCTTGAGCAATCAAATCAGACCATGCACTGGTCATGCCATGCAGTCGTAGCTCTTTGAGTCCAGCCGTGATATCAAGCATGATCGACCTCCGCAGCATCACTTACCACTTCGTTATTATCCCGCAGTCCGTCGTACCGACTGGTATTCGCAAGCGGCACCTCATCGAGTTGCAAACTCGTCTCTACACACGGCGGCACTGGACTGGCATTTAGCCGCGCCAGCACATTAAGGACGTGCTCCGCACTGAGCGCACCGGACTCAATCACCAACTCCACCGCCACCAATACCGCGTCCAGCCCGGCAGTGGGCACGGCTGCCAGCACCTGCGCCATGACGCGATCCCCGCCTTGGTGCCGCATCAAGCCAAACTTCAGCTGCTTGAGCGGTGCTGGCATGTCGGCAAACGGTGCGCCGTTCCGCAACGCCCCGGGCTTGCGCGCCACAAGCGGGATGTAGTGTTGCCAGTCGTAAAGAATATGGCCTCGCTCGATCAGCCGGTCATGGCTGGCGACAATGGCATCACCCGCCACAACCACGACCTGATTCGGATAGAGCCGGGTACTGACCATCTGACCCGCCAACTCGCACGGCACCGAGTAATGGTTGCGCTGCACGTTGATCAGGCACGTACTGGATACCCGCGCAGCTTTCTCCACATAGCCGTCAAATGGCATCGGCACAGGCATCATGTGGGCGCGTTCCTGCTCCAGCATTTCTGCCACGCTGAATTCCTTGTATTCGGGATGGCGCAACTCACTCCACAGTGTCCGGCAACGCTCATTCAGCCACGCATTGAGTTCGGCGAAGGAGCCGAATCGCTGATTCTGCGCAGCCAGCCATATGCGCCGACGGCTGTCCTGTACGGTCTTCTCGACTACGCCTTTCTCCCAGCCGGAGGCGACGTTGCAGAAGTCGGCATCGAACAGGTAGTGCGCGCACATCACGGCAAAGCGCGCGTTGACAACACGTCCCTTGCCCTTGTTGACACGGCCTACAGCCGTCTTCATGTTGTCGTAGATGCCGCGCCGGGGAATTCCGCCCAACGCGGTGAAGGAGCGCGTGTGGGCATCGAACAGCATTTCGTGTCCCTGGCTCGGGTAGGCCACCAGCCAGAATGCCCGGCTGGCGCACAGCTTGAGGTGCGATACCTGCATGCGCCGGTAGATGCCGCCAACCACCAAGCCCTCTTCGCTCCAGTCAAACTGGAATGCCTCACCCAGTTCAAATTTCAGCGGCACGAAGGCGTGCGGCTTCTTGCCTTCAGTTTCTCTCCAAGTGCGAATGAATGCGGTCAGTTGGCTGTAGCCGCCCGTGTAGCCGTCCGCCTTGATTTGCGCAAACAAATCCTTGGCGGTGCGCCTATTGTGTTTTGGCCGGTGGGAGTCAGCTTTGATTGCTTGTTCCAACGTAGCCTGGAACGCGTTGAGTTTGCCTGGCTCTTTGCTCCTGCAGTACGTCGGCGGTGCAACCTTCTCATCGGTCCTCAGCCACTTGCGTATCGTGTTGCGCGATAAGCCCGTGCGTTTCGTTATTTCATGCAGCGACAGTTTGTCGCGTAGATACATCCGTCGAATCCTTCCAAACATTTCCATAGTGATCACCTTTTATCTCCTGCCTAAAAGTTAGGCAGGGCAAGTAGAACACCTGGGTCAATTTTGGATCAGCAGAACACCTCTAAGTGGGTCAGTTTTCGGTCAGCGCCAACACATTAATGTCATGTTTACTGACAAGCTGTTTGATTGCCGCCTTTAAATTCATTAAGCGGTATATATTTACCTCTAAGTTGCATATATTCTATTCAAACGGCACAAAACTACCAATTGACATGATTGTTATTTTATGGGATAAACATATCCAGCACAAAATGACTGTTTAACATCAATAAACTGACTAACCGGTACAAATCAACCGAATGAACTCATTGTTGTTTAATACCCCTAAAGAACTCCAAACCGTCCTCGGGGAACGGCTGCGTCGGCTGCGTATTAATCGCAATCTGGATCAACGTACCACTGCCGAAAAAGCGGGCATCTCAGAGAAAGCGCTACGTAATCTTGAAGGCGGACATGGATCAACTGTGGAAACGTTGCTGCGCGTATTGAAAGCGCTGGATCACCTTCAAGGAATCGAGATGTTGGCACCAGAGATCAGTGTCAACCCGTTGGACTTGTTACGTCAAACTAAAGTACCGCAACGTGTTCGCCGGGCCTCCAGGCAACCCAAGGAAAACTGATGGATACCAAAGTCATTGAAGTTCGTATCTGGGGTAAACGTGTAGGCGCTGTGGCACCAGACGAACGCTTGGGGTGTTATGTATTTGCCTACGCCCCGGCTTGGCGACGTGGCGGAATAGAATTGGCACCGCTCACCATGTCGCTGAACGATAACCAGGACGCTTTTACCTTTCCAAACCTATCTGAACCCAGCTACAAGCGCTTGCCTGGTCTGTTGGCCGATGCCTTGCCTGACGATTTCGGTAATGCGCTGATTGACGCATGGATGTCCAGCAAAGGTGTGGAAAAACGCTCTATTACCACTCTGGATCGCTTGGCTTACATGGGCAAACGCGGCATGGGCGCGCTGGAATTCAAGCCCGCACGCGGTGCTCACCGTGAGAGTGCCGAGCCGCTGGAAATGAAAACCCTGGTGGAGGCTGCCCGCCAAGTGATTCATGGCGACCTGTCCGGAGAGGTGCAGGCACAAGCTGCGCTGGCCAATATTATTCGGGTAGGAACTTCCGCTGGCGGGGCGCGTGCAAAAGCGGTTGTGACCTGGAATCCGCAGACCAACCAGATACGCAGCGGCCAGTTTGATGCCGCTCCCGGCTTCGAGCACTGGTTGCTCAAGTTCGATGGCATGGGCAAAGACCTGGAGTTGGGTGGCAGTGCTGACTACGGTCGCATCGAATACGCCTACCATCTTATGGTCAAAGCTGCTGGCATTGATATGTCCCCATGTCGTCTTCTGGAAGAAGGCGGTCGCGCCCACTTTATGACCCATCGCTTTGACCGTGAGGTGCATGAAGGGAACACTCTCAAGCATCATGTGCAAACACTCTGCGCGATGGATCACCTCGACTACAAGCAACGCGCCACCCATGCCTACGCCCAGCTTTTCATGGTGATCGCCAAACTCAAGCTGGGCGATGTGGCCATCGGGCAAGCATTTCGCCGAATGGCTTTCAATGTCATGTCCAAAAACTGTGACGACCACACCAAGAACTTTGCTTTTCGCTTGAAGCAAAATGGAGTATGGGAGCTGGCTCCGGCGTATGACGTGACTCATGCCTACAATCCAAAAGGTGAATGGACATATCAACACCTGATGAATGTGAATGGCAAATTCAGCGGAATTATGCGTTCAGATTTATTGGTTGAGGCTGAACGCTTCGGTGTGCGCCGTCCTCTGGATATACTGGCTGATGTACGCGCTGCGTTGGACAACTGGCTAAAATTTGCGAACGAAGCCGGCTTGAGCGCCACTACTGCTGACAACATTGCCGCAGACTTTGAACCGCTTTGAAAGCGAATATCCATAATGCAGTAAGCCTCACCGAGTTGGATATCGAGTTCTAGCGGGACGCTATGGATGCGCTACTAAATGCGCTTGTGAATTGGCCAACTAAATGGTTGTATTGGGTGTCAACCAACTGTCAACGGCGTAGTGCTACGAAGGGTATTTGAACTGCTGCGACGTGCCGGAAGTGCCCGTATTGTCTAGCATTGTGCTACATTGTGCTTCATTACAGCGGTCTCGTAATTCTTTGGTCCGCGGTTCAAGTCCGCGAGGGCCCACCAACAAAACAACGGCCTAAGGTTAATTCCTTAGGCCGGTTTGTTTTGACTGTGACTAAAACGTGACAATGCAGCCACGTTCGCGCCACGATCAGACTCTATGCTGCTTGCTGCTGTCGCCAAATGTCTAAGGCACGCAGCTGACAGCAATGGCGGTTATTGCCACTGAGAGAGCGGTAAGCCAGCCTGCAGGCCAGCCGAGCGTGCTGACGTATTTTTCTTCCCCGTTCTCAATCTGTTGTGGTGATTTCATTTTCATGATTTTACCTCCTGTTAATATTAATCAAATAGGAAATGCTCAATTGCGACTCCTGCCATTTCCACCTTCATCACTGCGATAATGAAACCGCGTGGACGAAGCAATGTTTCTTAAAGGCCGGCAGCTATACTGGTTACCAACACTGCTGCTGCGGCAAGCCAGCCGAGTTCGCCGACAAATTTGACGTCATCCTCAGACAGTGCCTGATTATTCTTTACTTTCTTATCGAGGACACCCAATTCAGATTGGAGCTCCTTCACTTTCTGTTGTGAGACATCTGTTACAGTTGCTTTTCGGTTTCCGTCCATGATTGTGATCTCCTAATGAATGTGCAAAACTGCCACAACCTGAATATTAGACCCCCTTCCTTACGCGAACCTGAATAAAGTACGAATATGCGCATTCTTGTTGTTGAAGATGATCCGTTGCAGGCTGATGTCTTATTTCATGCGTTTAATAAACCGGGATATACAGTTATGCACGAAAATGATGGCAAGCGAGCCGACCATCTGCTGGCCGTTCATGAATTTGATGTGGTCATTCTGGATATGGGTCTGCCGGGCATGGATGGGGCCGAAATTCTTCGCCGTTTGCGCCATCGCAAAAACAATGTGCCCGTGTTGATTCTGACCGCCCTTGATGATGTGCAGGATCGAGTGAATGGACTGGATATGGGTGCGGACGATTACCTGACCAAACCCTATGACATACATGAACTGGAAGCGCGGGTAAGGTCCCTGATTCGGCGCGGGCATTCGGCCAGTGGAGCACAATTACAGGTCGGTTCGCTTTGCCTGGATACGGTTGGCCATCTTGCCACCCTGAGTGGTAAAACTCTGGAATTGTCGGCGCGCGAGTTGAATGTGCTGGAAATATTAGTACTTAATGCCGGCCGGGTAGTAAGCAAGGAACGCTTGTGCGAGCAGATTTCCGGCCTTGGGGAATTGGTGAGCGAAAATGCCATTGAGGTATACATGTCTCGCTTGCGTAAACACCTTAAACCGGGGGGCATTCATATCCGTACCCTGCGCGGCTTGGGCTATATGCTGGAAAAGCAATGATGCTTGTTAAGGCCAGCCTGGATTCCGGCTGGCAAAAGAAGCGAACCTCCGAAGTAGATAGCATGGCTCGAAAAAATATCAGCCACTGTCATTCATGGTGGTTAAAAACACCTGTCAGGAAAGCCCCAATACGACACCGGATATATATCTCTTAATCCGCTCGATTCGCGCAATTAAATTTTCATGTAACCTTTTTTCAGCCCTCCGCGAATATACCGATGCGTGGATCAAAGGCCGAGAGATGATTAAGGCCGGTGTAGTGAATCTGTGCAGTTTGTTGTAAGAAAATTTGGCTTTCTCCGACAGATAGTCGGAAGCAAGCTCTCCGTTATCAACCAACATAAGGGGTATTAACATGAAAAACAGTCACATTCTTTCCGCCGCAATGGGTAGCTTATTGATGCTGGGCCTGGCCAGCGGCAATGCATATGCAGCCGACAAAAAAGTGGAAATGGAAAAATGCTTTGGTATCGCCAAGGCGGGCATGAATGATTGCTCCAGCAACAAGAGCGCTCATTCCTGTGCGGGTCAGGCTACCAGAAACAATGACCCGATGGATTTCGTTGCTGTGCCCAAAGGCACTTGCAACAAGATCGCCGGCGGCACAGTGAAGACCATGTAATGAAAACGCCCGCAAACCAGACATTGCCGTGCAGTGCCGGTATAGGCTTGCGGGCGCCTCATTACCACGAGATATTGAATACCTTGCCCAAGCTGGGCTGGGTAGAAGTGCACAGCGAGAATTTCTTCGGGGGCGGCGCGCCCCTGCGCACATTATTCAAGGTGCGCGAACAGTATCCCGTCAGTCTGCATGGTGTGGGCATGGGGCTGGCTTCCGCTACACCACTGGATCAGGAACACCTGACCGCCCTGCGCCATTTGTGTGATGCAGTGCAACCCGCCATCGTGTCGGAACATCTGTGCTGGAACACCTCAGTCGACAACACGAACGGCAGGCAGACGGTGATCAATGACCTGCTGCCGTTTCCCTATACGCAAGAGGCATTGTCGAACGTGATCAGCCGCGTGGAACAGGTGCAGGAAAACCTCGGACGCCAGCTTCTGGTGGAAAATCTTTCCAGCTATTTATCGTTTAAACAAAGTGAAATGAGCGAGGGCGAATTTCTGGCCGAACTGACCCGGCGCACCGGATGCGGGATTCTGTTCGATGTGGAAAATCTGTATGTGAATACGCGCAATCTTGGTGTTGATGCCGAGGCTTTCATCATGAACATCCCGACCGAAGCTGTGAAGGAATATCATCTGGCCGGGTTCAGCACCCGGGACGGTTGTCTGGTCGATACCCATGATCATCCGGTCTATTCGGAGGTCTGGAAGCTGTACGAGTTTGCCTTGCAGCACATTGGCCCGCGCCCCACACTGATCGAATGGGACAGCAACATTCCGGCGCTTGCCGTACTCATGGGGGAGGCGGAAAAAGCACAACAGTACCTGGAGGAATGCCATGTCTTCGCTAGATAGGAATCTGTCCGATTTCGCTAGTGCGATCGTGCGCGCAGGCGGGTTGCCGGTACAGGTTGAAATGAGCTATTCGCATTATTCCGTCAGCACCGCCTTGGATGTTTACCGCAATAATTATCGCGGCAATCTGCACGACACGCTGGCGGGCGCTTACCCGGTGATCGCCCAGTTGGTCGGCGAGGAATTCTTCCGTTACCTGACGCGTCAATTTATCGCGCAGCACCCTTCGCGCAGCGGTAACCTGCATCACTACGGTGCGGAGATGGAAGATTTTGTCGCGTCATTCGAGCCTGCCAGAACGCTGCCTTACCTGCCGGATGTGGCGGCACTGGAATGGGCCTGTCACCGCGCCTATTTTGCAGAGGATGTGCTCCCGATGAACATCGCGAGGCTGGCGCAGATACCACCTGAACAATATCCGGACCTAATCCTGTACACGCATCCATCCTGTGGTCTGGTGCGCTCACGATATCCGGTTGTTGCCATCTGGCGTGCCCACCAACCCGGCGCGGAGGCCGATTTCCAGATCGATCTGGATAGTGGTGCAAGCCTTGCGCTGGTCGTCCGCAGCGATGACGTTGTCACCGTCAACGAATTATCGGCTGCAGATACCGACTGGTTGCAGGCCATACAAGCAGGCATGTCGCTGGGAGAAGCCACGGCGGCCACACTCGAACACGATCCTGACTTTGACCTGCAGGGCCTATTGTTGAATCTGGTCGCACTAGGTGTGCTGACTGACATAGATTTGAAGGAGAAAGCATGAATCTGATAAAACGCATTGCCCGGCTTTATTTTTCCGCGTCGCATCTGCCGGAATGTCTGGCGCCCCTGATGGATTTGGGTCTGAGGTTGTATCTTGCGAATGTGTTTTTTAAATCGGGTTGGACCAAGATACAAAGCTGGGATAGCACGCTGTATCTGTTCAACGATGTCTATCATGTGCCGCTACTGCCTCCGGCGGTAGCGGCCACCATGGCAGTCAGTGCTGAACTTGGCTTGTCCGTGCTGCTGGTGATGGGCCTGTTCGGTCGCTTTGCGGCTTCCGGGCTGTTCATCCTCAATATCGTCGCGGTGATTTCATATGCCGACTTGAGTGAGGCGGGACTGAATCAGCACCTGTCCTGGGGTATCCTGCTGGCCGTGCTGCTGATACTGAGTCGCGGACGCTGGTCGATTGATGCATGGCTTGAAAATCTGCTACGAAAATCCGTATAGGGATTCCGTATCTGCACGCGGGATACAGTTGGCAATGGTAAAGTAAGGATGTCGTGTGCGTAGATATGTGAAAGCACCGGAAGATTTGCTTAACCTGAAAGGAATCCTGAATATGAAAGGCCAACACTCCCTCGCCCTCACCGCTCTCACCAGTCTGCTCGCACTGGGCATCAGCGCCGCAGCAGTTTCTGCTCATGCCGCCGATGAGGAAAAGTGTTTCGGCATTGCCAAGGCGGGTCAAAATGCATGCAACAGCAATCCGAAGATGCATACCTGCGCCGGACATTCAAAAGTAGACAACGACCCCAACGATTTCATACCTGTCCCACTCGGTACCTGCCTGAAGGTCGGCGGCAGCCTGGAACCGGAAAGTGGGAAACCCGCCTCAGTCAATAAGATGTAAATATGTCCGGTGAAGACTGCGCGGCTATAATGCAGTTGCGTAGGGCATGTTTTTTGACTTACAGAATGGATCTTTGATGTTTCATCGCAGGATATGGTGGGCCTTTCTGCTTGTAGTGGCGGTGGGTGTTGCGGTTTCTGCCCGTATTGTCTCCTTGGGAGATTCTGTACAGGCAGTGAACCGGATGTTTATTGCCGAAAAGCTTCCACTTTCCCAGCGCATCGGTGAACTCCGTGGCGCCATTGCGGACGAGGAGCGCCTGCTGTACGAGTATTACTCTTATACCGCAACCCGGAAAACTTTCCAGACGCAGCACAAATTGAATGCCCGGCGTCTTGACGATATCGTCAAAGAGTTGGAAAGGGACATGGGCTCCCGTGAACAAGCGACCGAATTGCGTTTGCGACTGGCCGAGCTGAACGATCTGTCCAATGAGTTATCCGTCACGCTCGGCAGCAAATCCGTGAATTGGGATCTGGCCCGTGCGATTCTGGCCCAGGTCAAACCCAAAGTGCGTCAAATCGAAGCGACGCTCGCCACCATGTCGTCAGCCAACCGGCAGGCGGTGGACAGTCTGGGGATGGATTCCCAGAACAGCGTCTCCAACATGGTTGGCTGGGTCTTCGGTTTTTCCGTATTGATCATCATCGTCGCTTTG
>JBBRFZ010000079.1:0-11919 GCA_038241165.1 Burkholderiales bacterium
TTTAATATATATTGCTTTTGACCAATAAAGACAAAACCCTCCGCACAAACCCGGGGCATTTTTTTGTGGTTGGTGTTGCCGGGCCCCAGGCCCCCAAACACATTTACCCGGTCCCTGCCCCGCTCCTACATTGACAGGCAAAATTGTCAGTGATACTTTCTGCTGAGCTCGTGCACCGACTTGACCAGCGCTGCCACGTGTTCCGGGTCGGTGTGTTGCGAAATACCGTGGCCCAGGTTGAACACATGGCCGCTGCCGAAGCCGTAACTGCCCAGGATGCGTTCCACTTCTTTGTGTATCGCTTCGGGCGAGGCAAACAGCACGGCTGGATCCATATTACCTTGCAGCGCAGCCATGTTGCCCACGCGCTGGCGCGCGATGCCGATGTCTATATTCCAGTCCAGCCCGACCGCATCACAACCTGTGTTGGCGATGCTCTCCAGCCACAGGCCGCCGCCTTTGGTGAACACGATGGACGGAATCTTCACTCCGTCTTTCGCCTTGATCAGGCCATCAATGATGCGGTGCGTATAGGCCAGCGAGAATTCGTGGAATGCCGCATGGGACAGCACGCCGCCCCATGAGTCGAATATCATAACTGCCTGTGCGCCGGCTTCAATTTGCGCATTCAGGTACGCGATCACCGCCTGGGCGGTCACTTCTAGAATGTGGTGCATCAGCTTGGGCTCGTTGTACATCAGTGTCTTGACCTTGGCGTAATCGTCACTGCCACCGCCTTCCACCATGTAGCAAGACAGGGTGAACGGGCTGCCGGAAAAACCGATCAGCGGCACGCGTCCATCCAGTGTCTTGCGAATCTGCGACACGGCATCCGTGACGTAGCGCAATTCCTTGTCGATGTCAGGCACGCGCAATGCCCTGATCGCGGCTTCGTCGCGCAACGGGTGCTTGAACTTGGGGCCTTCACCGTCGGAGAAATACAGGCCTAGGCCCATCGCGTCGGGTACGGTAAGTATGTCGGAAAACAGGATCGCCGCATCGAGCGGGAAACGGTCCAACGGTTGCATCGTCACTTCCGTTGCAAAGTCCGGGTTCTTGCACAGCCCGAGAAAGCTGCCGGCGCGTTTGCGCGTCTCGCGATATTCCGGCAAGAATCGACCGGCCTGGCGCATCATCCACATCGGGGTATATTCGGTAGGCTGGCGCAGCAGGGCGCGCAGAAAGGTGTCGTTTTTCAGCTTGAAGTTCATTGTGTTTCCTCAATTCTACCGGGGCCACAGATACTGCCATTCCGGGCCAGACCAATATCAAAACATGAACCACGGAACACACGGAAGATTTTTGCCTTACCCGTGCCTTCCGTGGTCAATTTATTTTTTACAAGACCACCTTCGCCTGACTTTGAATCAGCGTGGCAGTACCGATGATCCCATCAAAAATTCGTCGACGGAGCGCGCGCACTGGCGGCCTTCGCGTATTGCCCAAACCACCAGCGATTGCCCGCGACGCATGTCGCCTGCGGCGAATACCTTGTCCTTGCCGGTGCGGTAATTTTCCGTATCTGCCTTGATATTGCCGCGCGCGTCTTTTTCCACGCCAAATGCATCCAGCACCTTCTGCTCCGGGCTGACGAAGCCCATCGCCAGCAATATCAAATCGGTCTTGAGTTCGAATTCGCTGGCGGCAATCTCGTGCATTTTGCCGTCTTTCCACTCGACGCGCACCGCGTGCAGTTTCTCGACTTTGCCATTGCTGCCGGTGAACTTCTTGGTGACGATGGACCAGTCGCGATTCGCGCCTTCCTCGTGCGAGCTGGAAGTGCGCAGCTTGATCGGCCAGTTCGGCCAGACCAGGAATTTATTTTCGTGTTCGGGCGGACGCGGCATCACTTCGAACTGCGTGATGGACAATGCGCCGTGGCGGTTCGAGGTGCCCACACAATCTGAGCCGGTATCGCCGCCGCCAATCACCACCACATGCTTGTCGGCGGCCGAGATTGGATTCTTACCGTCGCCCGCGATCTCCTTGTTCTGCGGAATCAGGAATTCCAGCGCGAAATGAACCCCTTTCAATTCGCGTCCGGGTATCGGCAAATCACGCGCCGTTTCCGCACCCCCGGCCAGGATCACCGCATCGAATTTTTTCAGCAATTCTTTCGGCGAGACAGTTTTCTTCGCATCATTCGCCACACCCTTGCCCGGCGCATCATTGCCGATGAACACCGAGGTTAGAAAGGTCACGCCCTCGGCTTGCATCTGCGCCAAGCGCCAATCGATCAGGCGCTTGTCCAGCTTGAAATCGGGGATGCCATAGCGCATCAAGCCGCCGATGCGGCTGTTCTTCTCGAACACCGTCACGCTGTGGCCGACGCGCGCCAGTTGCTGCGCGGCAGCCAGTCCGGCGGGACCAGAGCCGACGATGGCGACTTTCTTGCCGGTCTTGTGCTGCGCTGGCTGCGGCACCACCCAGCCGTTCTCACCGCCCTTGTCGATGATCGCGTGCTCGATGGACTTGATGCCCACCGCGTCGTTGTTGATGTTCAGCGTGCAGGCTGCTTCGCATGGCGCCGGACAGATGCGCCCGGTGACTTCCGGGAAGTTGTCGGTGGAGTGCAGCACATCCAGCGCTTCGCGCCAGTTGCCGCGATACACCAGATCGTTCCAGTCCGGGATGATGTTGTTGACCGGGCAGCCGGTGGTGCAGAACGGGATGCCGCAATCCATGCAGCGTGCTCCCTGCTGCGCGGCCTGCGCATCGTTCAGGTGCAGCACGAGCTCGTGGTAGTTCTTCAGGCGTTGTGCAACCGGCAGGCTGGCTTCGCTGAGGCGCTTGAACTCCATGAATCCGGTGATCTTGCCCATTATGCGGCCTCCTTGCGTTTATCTTGTTGCGCCGCCATTTCCTGCAGGGCGCGCCGGTATTCGGTCGGCATCACCTTGGTGAACTTCGGCAGGTACGCCGCCCAGTTATCCAGAATCTGTTTGGCACGCAGGCTGCCGGTGTAGTGCAGATGTTTTTCGATCATTTCGCGCAAAGCCTGTTCATCAGCCTGGTCAAGATGGTTGAAGTGCACACGACCATGTGCTTCCAGCTCGCCGATCTCGCTGGCCTCGGCCTCCGAAGGGACAGGCTCAAGCGCCACCATGGACATATTACAGCGTTGCTCGAAGTTGCCGTCTTCATCCAGCACATACGCCACGCCGCCGGACATGCCCGCTGCAAAGTTGCGTCCGGTCTGTCCCAGCACCACCACCATACCGCCGGTCATGTATTCGCAACCATGGTCGCCCAGACCTTCGACAACAGCAATCGCGCCGGAGTTACGCACCGCGAATCGTTCACCCGCCACGCCGGAAAAGTAACACTCCCCGGAAGTGGCGCCATACAGGACAGTGTTTCCGACAATGATGTTTTCGTGCGAAACCAGGCTGGAATCCGCAGGAGGCATGATGACGATGCGTCCGCCGCACAGGCCCTTGCCCACATAGTCGTTGCCTTCGCCGCGCAACTCGAGCGATATCCCGTGTGCAAGGAACGCCCCGAAACTCTGGCCTGCAGTGCCTTTGAGTCTTACCGTGATCGTGCCATCAGGCAAACCGGCCTGACCATAGCGCTTGACCACCTCGTACGACAACATGGTGCCGACGGTGCGGTTGACGTTGCGGATCTCGCTGTCGATGACGACAGGCTGATTGTTGTCCAGTGCAATTTGTGCCGCCTCAATCAGTTTGTTATCGAGTGCTTTATCCAGCGCATGATCTTGTGTCTGGGAATGGTAGCGTGCCACGCTGGCCGCCACTCTGGGTTGGTGGAATATCCTGGAAAAATCCAAGCCCTGCGCCTTCCAGTGCGCAATACCATGCTTCACATCAAGCAGGTCGCTGCGCCCGATCAGTTCGTCGAACTTGCGTATGCCCAGCTGCGCCATGTATTCCCTGACTTCTTCCGCGACAAAGAAAAAGTAGTTCACGACGTGTTCCGGTTGCCCGGAGAATTTCTTGCGCAACTCTGGATCCTGAGTCGCCACACCGACCGGACAGGTGTTGAGGTGGCACTTGCGCATCATAATACAGCCTTCCACCACCAGCGGTGCGGTGGCGAAACCGAATTCATCCGCTCCCAGCAGCGCACCGATCAGCACATCGCGCCCCGTCTTGAGCTGGCCATCCACCTGCAACGCAATGCGCCCGCGTAACTGGTTCAGCACCAGTGTTTGCTGAGCTTCAGCCAAGCCCAATTCCCAGGGCGTGCCGGCATGTTTGATCGAGGACAGCGGCGACGCGCCGGTACCTCCGTCGAAACCGGCCACCACGATGTGGTCGGCCTTGGCTTTGGAAACACCGGCTGCAACCGTGCCCACGCCCACCTCGGAAACCAGCTTCACTGAAATCGATGCGGAAGGATTGGCATTCTTCAGGTCATGAATGAGCTGGGCAAGATCCTCGATGGAATATATGTCGTGATGCGGCGGCGGGGAGATCAGCCCGACACCTGGCACGGAGAAACGCAGCTTGGCGATGTACTCGGACACCTTGTGACCGGGCAACTGACCCCCTTCACCGGGCTTGGCACCCTGCGCCATCTTGATCTGGATCTGGTCGGCGCTGGCAAGGTATTCGGCGGTAACGCCGAAACGGCCCGAAGCCACCTGTTTGATGCGCGAACGCAACGAGTCACCGGCCTTGAGTTCGCGGTCACTTGCGATGCGGCTCTTACCGATAATGTCGGAAAGCATTTCACCGCCCTTAAAGGTCTTGAAGCGTGCCGCATCTTCGCCGCCTTCACCCGTATTCGATTTGCCGCCAATGCGGTTCATCGCGATCGCCAGCGTGGTGTGCGCCTCGGTCGAGATCGAACCCAGCGACATCGCACCAGTAACGAATCGTTTGACGATTTCCTTGGCCGACTCGACCTCGTCCAGCGGTACCGCTTTGTCGGCAGACTTGATATAGAACAAACCGCGCAGAGTCTTCAGCTTTGTGCTTTGTTCGTTGATCAGTTTGGCGTATTCCTTGTAGGTCTCGGCGTTGTTGGTGCGTGTAGCATGCTGCAGTTTCGCTATAGTCTCGGGTGTCCACATATGTTCTTCGCCGCGCACACGCCAGGCATATTCACCGCCGGCTTCGAGCGAGCCGGACAACACCGGGTCGGCGCCGAACGCATTGCGATGGGTGCGTATCGCTTCTTCAGCCACCACACTTAAACCGATACCTTCGATCTGGGTTGCGGTGCCGGTAAAATATCCGGCGACGAAATCGGCATTCAGACCGATCGCTTCGAATATCTGCGCACCGCAATAGGATTGGTAGGTGGAAATACCCATCTTGGACATCACCTTCATGAAGCCCTTGTTGATCGCCTTGATATAGCGCTTCCTGGCTTCCTTTACATCGACTTTCGCGGGCAGATTCATGGCCGCGATGGTTTCATACGCCAGCCACGGACACACCGCCTCCGCACCGTATCCGGCCAGCAAGGCGAAGTGATGCACTTCCCGTACCGAGCCGCTCTCCACCACCAGGCCGGTGCTGGTTCGCAACCCGGCTTGCACCAGATGGAGATGCACCTTGGAACACGCCACCAGCGCGGGTATCGCCACGCGCTTCATTGACATCGCGCGATCCGACAGGATCAGCACGTTGTAGCCATCTGCCACGGCTTTAACGGCAGCGGCACACAAAGCCTGCACTGTTTTTTCACAACCCTCGGCACCCTGTGTTACCGGATAGCTTATGTCCAGCACCAGAGAACGGTAACGCCCCTGGGTAAGCTGATCGATGTTGCGCAATTTGGCGATGTCTTCATTTGACAATACCGGTTGATGCACTTCCAGTCGCAATGTCGGGTTGGTTTCCTCGATGCCCAGCAGATTAGGTTTCGGGCCGATGAACGAAGTCAGCGACATCACTATCTCCTCGCGGATCGGATCGATCGGCGGGTTGGTCACCTGGGCGAACAACTGCTGGAAATAGTCGTAGAACGAACGATTCTTGTTCGACAATACCGCCAGGGCCGCATCTGCGCCCATCGAACCGGTCGGTTCTTCACCGGCATTCACCATCGGTGCCAGAATAAATTTCAGATCCTCTTGGGAATAGCCGAACGCCTGCTGGGTATCCAGCAAGGATGCATTCAGTTTCTGCTTTGATGGCACATCGGGCAGATCGCCGAGGAAATAGCGCGACTTTTCGATCCACTGCCGGTATGGTTTTGCCGCGGCAAGTTGGTTTTTCAATTCGGTATCATCGACGATACGTCCGGCCTGCATGTCGATCAGGAACATCTTGCCGGGTTGCAGCCGCCATTTTTTGACGATCTTGTGCTGCGGTATATCCAGCACGCCCATTTCAGAAGCCATCAACACCAGATCATCATCGGTGATCAGGTAACGTGCCGGACGAAGCCCGTTGCGATCCAGGGTCGCGCCTATCATGCGTCCATCGGTGAAAGCCACAGCGGCGGGGCCGTCCCACGGCTCCATCAGCGCCGCATGGTATTCGTAGAACGCGCGGCGTTCCTCGTCCATCAGCGGATTCCCCGCCCAGGCTTCGGGTATCAGCAACATCATGGCGTGCGGCAACGAATATCCGCCGGCCACCAGCAATTCCAGTGCATTGTCGAAGCAGGCCGAGTCGGATTGTCCATCCACGATTAACGGCCAGAGTTTTTCCAGATCTTCGCCAAGCAGTTTGGAGGACATCGCGGCGTGACGCGCGGTCATCCAGTTCACATTGCCCTGCACGGTGTTGATCTCGCCGTTATGCGCGATCATGCGGAAAGGATGCGCCAGGTCCCAGGTCGGGAAGGTATTGGTGGAAAAGCGTTGGTGTACCAGCGCCAGCGCACTGACCACTCTGGCATCCTGCAGATCAAGGTAATAGGCGCCGACCTGATTGGCCAGCAACATGCCCTTGTAGACGATGGTGCGCGAAGACAGCGAGGGACAGTAGAAACCTTTCCCCTGCGAGTTGGCCTGGTGGCTTATCGCGTGTTCCATGGTCTTGCGTATCACGAACAGCTTGCGCTCGAACGCATCGTCATCGGAACAATTCTTTCCCCGCCCGATGAACACCTGGCGTATCACGGGCTCGACCTTCTTGACGCTTTCGCCCAGACCCGAACTATCCACCGGCACATTGCGCCAGCCCAACAACTGCTGTCCCTCTGCAGCGATCTTTTCAGCTACGGTCTTCTCGCACGCGGCACGCGCTGCCGCATCACGGGGCAGGAACAGCATCCCGACACCGTACACGCCAACCGGAGGCAATTGAATATTGCCCCAGCCCATTTCATCACGCAGAAACTGGTCCGGTATCTGCAACAGGATACCCGCACCGTCACCGGCCAACGGATCGGCACCCACCGCACCGCGATGGGTCAAATTTTCCAGAATTTTTAAGCCCTGGCACACCATGTCATGGCTTTTTTTACCCTTGATATGGGCGACAAAGCCCACTCCACAGGCATCGTGCTCATGGCGCGGATCATACAAGCCCTGCTGCATCGGCAAAGAAGAATTGCTCACGTGTTCCCCAGTTCAAACTATAAGGCACAGATCATTAAAGCTAAAAAATGGCGACAAATGCTGCCACGTCAATATTCAAAAGCGAAAGGGCGGAAATTCTACCTTGTCTGGGGGTGATGGGCAACCGCACCGGACGGCGCGGGCTGTAAAACTACACCAACTCTTCTACGGCGAATATCCTGCGATGTTCGCGGATTGCATAGCGATCTGTCATGCCGGCAATGTAATCGGCGACTGAGCGTGCCCGGTCATGCTCGGCCTGACTCTGGAATTGTGGCGGCAACAAGCGGCTGTCTGCCATGAAGACGCCGAACAGGTCGTTGATGATACGCTGTGCCTTGGTGCTCATGCGCAGCACCCGATAGTGGCGATACAAGTGAATGCGCAGGAAGTTTTTGAGGGTGCGTTGTTGCTCGTTGATCTCCGTGCTGTAGGCGATCAGCGCCGGGGCGCTACGCACCTCCTCCAGCGTGGCCGGGGCATGTGATTCGATATTGGACTCACTCTGCCGGATCAGGTCCGTCACCAACGTGTTGATCATGCGCCGCACGATTTCATGCACCACGCGCCGTTCGGATAGATCGGGATAGGCCTGGCGCACCTCGCTCAATTGTGCGGCAACGAGCGGTACGGCTTCCAGTTGTTCCAGCGTGATCAACCCGGAACGCAAACCGTCATCCACGTCGTGATTGTTGTAAGCGATCTCGTCGGCCAGGTTGGCGATCTGTGCTTCCAGCGAGGGGCGGCGATTTTTCAGGAAGCGTTCGCCCACCTCGCCCAGCCTGGCGGCGTTGTCCGCAGAGCAATGTTTAAGGATACCCTCGCGCGTTTCGAAGCACAGGTTCAAACCGTCGAACGAGGCATAGCGCTCTTCCAGCTTGTCCACCACGCGCAGCGATTGCAGATTGTGCTCGAATCCGCCATGCGCCTTCATGCAGGCATTGAGCGCGTCCTGTCCGGCATGGCCGAACGGGGTGTGCCCGAGATCGTGCGCCAGTGATATCCCTTCGGCGAGGTCTTCGTTAAGTCGCAAACGCCGCGCGATGGAACGGGCAATCTGCGCCACTTCTATGCTGTGGGTGAGGCGGGTGCGGAACAGGTCACCCTCGTGATTCACGAATACCTGTGTCTTGTACTCAAGGCGACGAAATGCGCCGGAATGGATGATGCGGTCGCGGTCGCGCTGAAATTCGCTACGCCCATGGGGCGGCGCCTCGGCTATCTTCCTGCCGCGCGAATTACTCCCTGTTACCGCGTAAGGTGCAAGTTCAGTCATGTACGCACGACTGCAGGGTCTGTTGCAACAGGGCGATCGGGACATCGCCATACACCACTGCATGGCCGATCTGTTTGAGCAGCACGAAACGCATCTTTCCGCCCTCCACTTTCTTGTCCAGCCCCATCAGTTCGAGATATTTTTCCGTGCCCAGATCCGGTGCGGCCACCGGCAATCCTGCCTGTTCAAGCAATCTGCGAACGCGCGCTACATCCTGCGTGCTGATCCAGCCCAGGCGTTGCGACAAGTCAGCTGCCATGACTGTGCCCGCCGCGACACCGTCACCGTGCAGCCAGTTGCCGTAGCCCATACCGGACTCAATGGCGTGGCCAAACGTGTGTCCCAGATTCAACAGGGCACGCTCTCCGCTTTCACGTTCATCTGCCGCAACCACTTCGGCCTTGTTCCGGCAGCTGCGCACGATCACGTATTGCAGTGCGGCGGTATCCCGCGCCAGCAACTTGTCCATATTCTGTTCCAGCCAATCAAGGAACGGCAGATCGCGAATCAGGCCGTATTTGATGACCTCGGCCATCCCGGCCGACAACTCGTTATCCGGCAGGGTATTGAGTGTGTCGGTGTCGGCCAATACCAGTTGAGGCTGGTAAAACGCGCCTATCATGTTCTTGCCGAGCGGATGGTTGATGCCGGTTTTGCCCCCCACAGAAGAATCCACCTGCGCCAGCAGCGTGGTCGGTATCTGGATGAACGGCACGCCGCGCAAATAGGTCGCCGCCGCATAGCCGGCCATATCGCCGACCACACCGCCGCCCAGAGCGATCAGTGGCGTGCTGCGCTCACAACGGCTCTTGAGCAGCGCGTCATAGATCAGGTTCAATGTGTCGGAATTCTTATACGCTTCACCATCCGGCAGAATAATTTCCTCGCAGCTGACCCCGATGCTCCGCAACGTTTGCCGGAGCTTTTCCATATATAGCGGAGCGACCGTGGTATTGGAAACGATGGCTACGCGCTTGCGCGGCACGGCCTGTTGCAGCAACGCGGCTTGATCGAGCAGGCCGCTACCGATGTGTATCGGATAACTGCGCTCGCCCAATCCCACTGTCAGTGTCTGCATGATGTTCCCGCCCGGTTTCAATGGGTCTTCCAATGGTAATTTTTTTTGAATGCTTCAATTTCACCCGCCAAGTGCAGCATCAACGCATGGGCGCTCTGTTTGCCGCTCTGCACAACGATATCAGACACCTGTCTATATAACGGATCCCGCTGTTGAAACAGCTCAGCCAGCCTGGCATGAGGATTATCGGTTTGCAGCAACGGGCGATTACGATCATGGCGGGTGCGTTGCCATAAATCGTGCACACTGGCCTTCAGGTATACGACCACACCGTTCTGTTGCAACATTTCCCGATTTTTTTCGGCCAGCACCGCCCCTCCGCCTGTTGCCAACACCAGGTTGTCGCGCCCGGTCAATTCACTGACAGCCGCTGCTTCACGCTGGCGAAATCCGGCTTCGCCTTCCACATCGAATATATGCGGAACTGTCACACCGGTACGCTTGATAATTTCCTCGTCGCTGTCCACAAAAACCTTTCCCAGTTGCCTGGCCAGCATCCGCCCCACCGTGGTCTTGCCGGAGCCCATCATACCCACCAGGATCAGGTTGCCAGAGCCCAGCTTGCGGTCATCGCCCGGTCCGTCACTCGTATTACTCTCTTGGTTGATGTGCATGCGGCATATTGTAAACGATAAAAACAAAAGCCCGGACCAGCCGGGCTTTTCGAAAAATGGAAAATTTGCAAATGCTGGGCTCTGGTCTTAGCGCAAACTCATTGCATCCTTGATGATTTTGGGCGTGATGAATACCAGCAACTCGCTCTTGTTGTTCAGTTTTGCCGAACTTCTGAACAGGTAGCCCAGCACCGGTATATCCCCCAGCAATGGCACCTTGTTGACCCCGTCGCTTTGTTGTTGGAGATACACGCCACCTATCACCACCGTACCCCCGTTTTCCACCAGCACCTGGGTGGTTACGGTGTTGGTATTAATGCTGGGAATGCCCGCATACAGTGTTCCGACCGAGTCCTTGTTTACCTTTATGTCCATGATGATATTGTCATCCGGGGTGATTTGCGGCTTGACAGACAGACTCAACGTCGCGCTTTTGAAAGCCACATTGGTCGCGCCGCTGCTGCTGGCCTGCTGGTACGGGATTTCGGTGCCCGTTGCTATCGTGGCCTCGGTCTGATCCGATGTCACGACACGGGGACTGGAGATCACCTTGCCCTTGCTGTCGGTTTCAAGCGCGGTCAGTTCAACTGAGAGCAATTTGCTCACACTGCTGTTGAACAACAGCATCGAGAATGTACCAGCCGTGCCCGCGGAGGGCAAATTCACATTGGGCGTATTGGCGGGCATGGTCGTTCCGGACAAAGGCCCGGCGGTCACCGAATTTGCGCCTATATTTCCGGATAATCTCGTACTGTTGCCTATTGTAAATGCATCATTAGAGTTATATCCCAGCCTGACACCCAGATTCTTGCTGAAGTTATCTGTAGCTTCAACGATACGCGCTTCTATCATCACCTGGCGTACCGGCACATCGACCTGCTTGATCAGCTTGCGCGCTTCCTCTAGACGATCTGGCGTATCCTGAACGAACAGGGTATTGGTGCGTGCATCCACAACGGCACTGCCGCGTTTGGACAGGATACGCTGCTTGTCGCTCGACAGAAGGGTGGCGATTGCATCGGCTTTCTGATAGCTGATCTGAAAACTCTCGGTACGCAAATCCTGTAGCTCGGAAATTTCCTGGTGCGAAGTCAATTCGAGTTTTTCCTTGGCTGCGATCTCTGCTCTGGGCGCAACCTGAATCACGTTCCCGATCTTTCGCATATCCAATCCGCGACTCTGCAGGATGATGTCGAAAGCCTGATCCCACGGCACATCCTTCAGCCGCAGGGTGATATTGCCGTTCACGGTATCGCTGATCACCATATTCGTTCCGGTGAAATCCGCGATCACATTCAAGGCTTCGCGGACATCGATCTTCTGAAAATTCAAAGTCAGCTTCTCGCCCGTATATTTGGCACTACCCTGTCCCAGCTTGTTGGGATCAGTGACAACCGGTTTCACTTCAACGATGAATTTATTGTCGGTCTGATAGGCCGAATGCTCCCAGTTGCCCTTGGGTTCG
>JBBRFZ010000080.1:0-11723 GCA_038241165.1 Burkholderiales bacterium
GAATCCAGCACCTTGAATACCTGGTCGCGATAAGACTGGGCGTTTTCTATCACCTGCTCACGGGACAACGGCGGGCGGGTGGTATTTTTACCGCTGGGATCGCCTATCATGCCTGTAAAGTCGCCGATCAGAAACAGCGCGTGATGGCCCAGATCCTGCAACTGGCGCATCTTGTTAAGCAACACGGTATGACCAAGATGCAGATCCGGCGCGGTCGGATCAAAGCCCGCCTTGATACGCAGCGGGCGCCCCAGTGAGAGCTTCTGCTTTAATTCGTCTTCTAGCAGCAACTCATGCGCGCCTCGCTTGATTTGCGCCAGTGCGTGTGCCATTTCCGTTTGCTTCATTTCTGGTATTGTCGTTTCAGTCATAATCAAATCAAACGCTGAAATGCCGGCAAACTGTGCATTCCCGCTTCGCAAACCATTCATCTGTCTGGTATTGCCACCCATCAGTTCAGTTTCGTGCCGGCGCCTCTTTCTGGTAAAGTGCGCTCCGTTCACCAACAAAATTTGTTGTCAGAACAAAGCAGAGCAACTCCAGGAAGCACGAATGTTAACCCAAAACCCGTTCAGTCAAGGACGCAAAATGCCCGAAAACAAAAAAAAGCTGCGCTGGTTCGTGGCCCTGTCCACACTGCCGCTACTGGGCGTAGTCACTGCATTCGGCCTGGTGCCGCAAAGCGATTTTGATTTGGCTTCGAACAAAGTTGACATCGAAAATATTGCATTGCCCAAAGTTGCCGTTGGCAAAACTATTGCCGACTATTGGCGCATCGAGCGTGTGCAACGCGGTGATACCGTGGATGAGTTGTTACGCCGTCTGAGTATTGAAGATCCGGAAGCCGACGATTATTTGCGCAAATCCGCCGAGGCCGAATCTTTTCGCAAGTTGCGGGCCGGCACGGAAGTGCAGGCCGAAACTACCGCCGCTGGTGGGCTGATCTCGTTGCGCTATCTCGACAGCGAAAGCGCGCAGATTTTGATAAACAAACAGGGTGGCGAATTTCAAACCAAAACTTTGCCCGTTCAACTGGAGACCCGTTTGTTTGTGCGCACCGGCGAAATCAAAACCAACCTGTATGCCGCCACCGACGCGGCCGGCCTGTCTGATGCAGCAGCCAACCAATTGAGCGACCTGTTCAGCGGCGACATCGATTTCCATCATGATTTGCGCAAAGGTGACAGGTTCACCGTGGTATATGAAATGACATACAGCAACGGCGCATTGCTGCACATGGGCCGCATCCAGGCAGCCGAGTTCATCAATCGGGGACACACATACACCGCCTTGTATTTCCAGAAAGATGCACAGCACGGCGATTATTTCACCCCGGATGGCAAGAGCGTGCATAAAGCCTTTCTCCGATCACCCATCGCGTACTCGCGGGTAAGTTCAAGCTTTTCCCTTTCACGGTTTCACCCGATACTCAAAAAATGGCGCTCCCACAAGGGTACCGATTTTGCGGCAGCCATGGGCACCCAAGTCAAAGTAACTGCTGACGGGATCGTTGCCGTGGTGGGAAGAGAAGGCGGCTACGGCAACGTCATCATGGTTAATCATCAGGGCCGCTACACCACGGTCTACGGGCACTTGTCGCGCTTCGCCAAGGGCCTGCACAAGGGCCAGCATGTTGCGCAGGGCGAGGTGATTGGTTACGTTGGCATGACCGGATTGGCGACCGGGCCGCATCTGCATTATGAATTCAGGGTAAACGGCCAGCAGCGCGACCCGCTGCGTGTTGCCTTGCCCGATGCAAAACCCATCGACAGCGCGGACCTTGCCGCGTTTCGACCCGCGGCGAATGACCTGGTTGCACGCCTGAACCTGCTGCGCAACACCAATCTCGCGCAACTCGACTGATAATTTGCCAGTGTCTCAGCCTGAGCTATACATTGGGTTGATGTCCGGAACCAGTCTGGACGGTATAGATGCCGTTCTGGTGGATTTAAACCAACCCAAGCCACTGCAACTCGCAAAACACTATCTTCCGTTTGATGACGCGCTAAAAAGCTCCTTGCTTGCGTTGCACCTGCCAAATCACGACGAACTGCATCAGGCACAAGTAGTTGGCAATCAACTTGCACGAATGTATGCCGTAGCGGTTGATTCCTTGCTCGTTGAAGCAAGATCATCGAAGCATGAAATCAATGCGGTCGGTTGCCATGGTCAAACCATCCGTCACTGTCCCGAGCACGGCTACTCATTGCAAATCGGCAACGCCGCGCTGCTCGCTGAATTGACCGGCATGACCGTGGTCAGCGATTTTCGCAGTCGCGACATCGCCGCAGGCGGACAGGGTGCGCCGCTGGTTCCTGCGTTTCACGATCATGTGCTGCGCCATCCGGATATCCATCGCGTCATCGTCAACATCGGCGGTATCAGCAACATAACCGATTTGACTCCGGGCAAGCCAACAACAGGTTTCGACTGCGGTCCCGGCAACATTTTGATGGACGCATGGTGCATGCAAAACCTGGGTAAACCCTATGACGATAATGGCGCATGGGCGATGTCCGGCGAAGTACTGCCAGCACTGCTGGAACAATTGCTCGCTGAAACCTATTTCTCTCTACCGCCGCCCAAAAGCACCGGACGAGACCTGTTCAACATCGATTGGCTGAAAAAAATACTGCAAGGTGATGAAGCCCCGGTAAACGTGCAGGCCACCCTGTTGGAACTGACTTGCCGCAGCATCGCGTCGTCTATCCAGACTTATTGTCCGGGGGACACAGAAGTTTATCTATGCGGCGGCGGCGCGCACAATCAGAACCTGCATAACCGTTTAGCCGCCTTGCTGACTGGTTGCAATGTGGAAACAACCGACATCCTCGGTGTGGACGGCGACTATCTTGAAGCCATCGCGTTCGCCTGGTTGGCGCAACAGGCCCTGCACGGAAAGCCGGCCAACCTGCCTCAGGTCACTGGCGCAAAACACCCATGCATACTCGGCGCTATCTATCCCAGCCATCAGGACGGGCTGCAAAACCTGTGATGATCGGATTTCCGGAATCCCGGTTTTAGCAGCGCCGGGCGGTATAACGCTTATAAGTCCTTGCTTACCTTTATGATGCTTTGATCTTCTCCGCTGGTTTTGGTGGCGAAGCCGAGACGGGTCATGAGTTTGATCATGTTGTGATTGTTGCTCAATACTTCGCCCTCTATCGAACTCAGCCCTTTTTCACGAGCGGCTTCCATCAGCGAAATCATGAGTTTTTGCCCCAACCCTTTTCCATGCAAGGTGTCGGCTACCACCAGCGCGAATTCGCAGGAACCCCCATCCGGATTGATGGCAAATCGTGCAACACCGATCTCGATCTCCTTCTCGTACTCAACAGTCACCGCGATCAGCGCCATTTCTCTGCTGTAATCGATCTGTGTAAAGCGCACCAGCATGGTCTCGGTGAGTTCCTGCATGCTGTTCATGAAGCGAAAGTATTTCGATTCTTCCGACAAGCCGCGCACGAATACCTGCACCAGTTCCGCATCTTCCGGGCGGATCGGGCGGATGGTGATGTCTGTTCCATCGGCGAGTTGCCACTGTCTGACCAGTTGGGCGGGATACGGGTAGATGGCCATGTGCGCATAGCGGTCGGCACTCGGCTGGCGGTATTCCAGCACCACGCGCGCATCGGCCGCCAGCGCGCCGTTCTCGTCGAGGATCAGCGGGTTGATATCCATTTCACTGAGCAGCGGAAGTTCGCAGGCCATTTCCGAAACGCGCAACAGCACATCTTCCAGTGCGGCCATATTGGCCGGAGCCATGTTGCGGAACGGACCCAGCATTTTTGCAACGCGCGTCCCGCTGATTAATTCCCTGACCAGGAAGGTATTCAGCGGCGGCAGGCTGACCGCTCGGTCGCCCATTACCTCGACCATGGTCCCGCCCGCGCCGAATGTGATCACCGGCCCGAATATCGGATCACTGGTCAAACCTATCATCAGCTCGCGCCCATTCTGCTTGACGATCATCGGCTCGATGGAAACGCCATTCATGCGGGCCTTGGGACGGCTCTGTTGGATACTGTCGATAATGTGCTGGTAGGCGGCGCGAACCTGATGCGCACTGTTCAGGTTGAGCAGCACGCCGCCGGCATCGCTCTTGTGCGAGATGTCCGGCGAATTCACTTTCATTGCTACCGGGAAGCCCAATTGCTGTGCAATCAGCAGCGCCTCGTTGGGCGAATGGGCGATCAGCGTATTCGCGACCGGAATATGGAAGGCCGACAACACCGCCTTGGATTCCATTTCCGTGAGCACCTTGCGGTGTTCCTGCATCGCACCCTCGATGATCAGTCTGGCACTTTCCACATCCGATTCGACATGGTGCGATGATGGGCCGGGCATCTGCATCAATAACTTCTGGTTGCGGTAGTAAGCGGAAAGGTGCGAGAACACTTCCACCGCCGGTTCCGGTGTGCGGAAGTGCGGTTTGTGCGCCCGAGCAAAGGCCTGTCGCGCCGTGGCGACCTGCGTATCGCCCATCCAGCAGGTCAGCAGCGGTTTGCTGTGGGTGTTGGCAAGTTCGATCATCTCCTGCGCCGACTCCAGCGGCTTGGTCATCGCCTGCGGCGTGAGTATCGCCAGAACGCCGTCCACGTTATCGTCTTCCAGACAGGCTTTGACGGCGTGATGATAGCGATCCGCCTGGGCATCGCCGATGATGTCGACCGGATTACCGTGCGACCAGTTCGGGGGAAGATGCTGGTTGAGATAGTCGATCGTGACCTCAGACAATGTGGCCATCGTTACGCCCAGGTCGGCGGCGCGATCCGCCGCCATCACACCGGGCCCCCCGCCATTGGTGACGACGGCAAGGCGATTTCCTACCGGTCTGAATCCGCACGACAAAGCCTTGGCTGCGGTGAACAGTTGTGTGATGGTTTGCACCCGCACCACGCCGGCACGGCTGACGGCCGCATCGAAGACATCGTCTGCGCCGACCAGCGACGCGGTATGCGACATTGCTGCACGGGAACCCGCTTCATGGCGGCCGACCTTGACCAGGATCACCGGCTTGAAGCGGGCAGCGGCACGCAGCGCGCTCATGAATCTGCGCGCGTTGCGTATGCCCTCGATATACATCAGGATACTGTGGGTGTTGGCATCGGAGACCAGATAATCGAGAATCTCGCCAAAATCCACATCGGTCGATGAACCCATGGACACAACACTGGAGAAGCCCACATCGTTGTGCTGCGCCCAATCGAGAATCGCGGTACACAATGCCCCGGACTGCGAAATAAACGCGATATTTCCGGTGTTGGCTCCGCCCTTGTTGAAAGTGGCGTTCAAACCTATGGAGGGGCGCATGATGCCGAGGCAGTTCGGACCGATCAGGCGGATCCCATACCGGTGCGCATTTTCCAGCAATGCTTTTTCCAGCGCCTCGCCTTCCCGGCCAACCTCACCGAAACCTGCAGTGATGATGACTGCCGATTTCACGCCGTGGATTCCACAGCTTTCAATGATACCCGGCACGGTCTGTGGCGGCGTGGCGATGACTACCAGTTCAACCGTTTCATTGATGTCCGCGATGGTGGCATAAGCGCGTACGCCCTGCACTTCAGGACTTTTTACGTTGATCGGATAAAGCGTTCCTTTAAATCCGCTTTCCAGCATGTTTTTGAACACGATCTGACCGACCGAGTCCGGTCTGTCACTTGCGCCGAATACCGCAACAGACTTGGGTGCAAACAGGGTATTGAGGTAGTGCTTACCCATGACTTTTCCTTCTGCTTTAATACTTGTTAGGTATGATAGCACTGTATCAATGTCCGGCCCCTGCCATGCAAACAGCCTATATCAGCCATCCGCTCTGTCTCAAACATGACATGGGCGCACATCATCCGGAATCTCCGGAACGCATCCACGCCATCGAGGACCAGCTCATCGCGTCCGGGTTACTGCACTATCTGCAGCATCATGATGCGCCTGAGGCAACTCTCGAACAGTTGTCGCGTGTACATGATGAGGCCTATATCGCCTCGATCGAATCAAGCGTGCCGCCACAGGGTGTTGTTTATCTCGATGGTGACACCGCGCTGAATCCCTTCAGTTATCAGGCTGCGCTGCGGGCTGCGGGAGCCGTGGTACATGGCGTGGATCTGGTGATGAACGGGCAGGTGGAAAATGCATTTTGCAACATTCGTCCGCCCGGACACCATGCCGAGCGTGCACACGCGATGGGATTTTGCATATTCAACAATGTCGCGGTAGGCGCGGCGCATGCACTGGAACATCACGGTTTGCAGCGCGTGGCGATAGCGGATTTCGACGTTCATCACGGCAACGGCACGGAAACCATGTTCCACAATGACCCGCGTGTCATGTTGTGTTCCACTTTTCAGCATCCGTTCTACCCCTATTGCGGAGCCGATAGCGGCAATGATCATATTATCAATGTACCGCTTCCCGCCGGGACAGGTGGAGAAGAGTTTCGCGCCGCCGTCACACGGCATTGGCTGCCTGCGCTGGAAATCTTTCAGCCAGAGTTACTGTTGATCTCGGCCGGATTCGATGCGCACCGCGACGATGAGATGGCCATGCTGAATCTGACTGAACCCGACTATGCATGGGTGACAGCTGTTTTAAAAGGCATCGCGGGGAAATACGCGCAGAAACGTATCGTGTCGGCGCTGGAAGGCGGATACGAACTGCACGCGCTGGGTCGAAGTGTGCTGGCACATATCAAGACACTCAGCGGCCTCTAAAGCGCATTAGCGCTGTTGCAGCCCTTAGACACAAAAAAATCGGGGCGCATCGCGCCCCGATTTTTCATGCCCAACTGAAATTTCAGGTTTTTATTCAGGCAGAGAAGGAAGACCCGCAACCGCAGGTGGTTGCGGCATTCGGGTTCTTGATGACGAACTGCGAACCTTCAAGATTTTCCTGATAGTCGATTTCCGCACCAACCAGATACTGGAAGCTCATCGGGTCAATCAACAATTGCACGCCGTTTTTGCTCATCACGGTGTCGTCTTCGTTGGTTACTTCATCGAACGTGAACCCGTATTGAAATCCGGAACAACCGCCACCGCTGACAAACACGCGCAGCTTGAGTTCGGCGTTACCCTCTTCCTCGATCAACTGCTTTACCTTGTTGGCCGCATTGTCGGTGAACAACAGCGGATCTTGCACTTCGGTCATTGCATTCATTTTATGCTCCTTAAAAAATTATTCGCCACTACTCGCTTTAAACTCACCAGTACTCGATTTGAACGCCACCACTTTATCCTGTGCTGCTGTGCTGCTATGTATCAGGCGTCCCTCGACGATTGCGCCCAACTGGATCTCCAGCGTAGTGTAATGCACATCACCATTGATCTTGGCTTTGCTTTGAAGTTCCATATATTCGCTGGCGAATACTGAACCGCTGATTGCGCCATTAATCACCAAATGAGTGACATTGACCTCACCGTTTACCCGTGCATGTTCGCTCAATACCAGCGTGCTCGGTTTGCCCTGCGCGGCAACAACATTGCCGTTGACCTCGCCGTCAATGCGCATTCCTCCGCTGAAATGCAAATCCCCGTCGATGGAAGTCCCCGCACCGATCAGTGAATCAATCTGGGTTTGTGGTTTGCTGTGTTTTTTGCTGAACATTGTTCATTCCTTGAATTAATGGGAGACTCACGCTTTGCCGCAACTTCGGCTCGGTTGCGCCTTGCTCGTATATGCGCACCTGCACGCTTTCCAATTGCGCGTCGGTTGGCAACTGGATGCTCTGTTCGACACGGCGATAATACCTGAAGCTGAGCTTGAATTGTGCATTCCCCGGTTCATCTTGTGGGAATACATGGGTGGTACTCTTCCCGTTCTCAACAACCGTGGCGACCAATTGGTAGCTTCCGTTAAATACCTTGACGCGCTCGCCGCTTTGCACCAATAGCATGCGCAGGTTGTATTCGCCGGGCATTTTGTCGCGCTCCAACGTCAAGCGATGGACGCCCAGATCGCCCGGCTTACCGCTCGCCGAGGTAAGATTCTGGAAGAAAACCAGGTCTTCCTGAAGACGGGCATTTTCATCCGTCATGTTTTTCAGCTGAGCGACCGTTGCCTGATTGCTGGCCTGTTCAATCTGGATCTCGCTTTCGTATTTTGCCACTTTGTCGGTGAGTTGCGCTTTGTCCACCATCAATTTGGCAAGCTGATCGTTCAACCTGGATAACGCTTGCTCAGTTTGACTGCGATGATAGCCGGCCAATTCCAGACCATAGCCATATGCCCACCATGCCAACAGGGCGGAAGCCAACAGGTACGGCAACAACATACCCCAGCGCAGATACCATGGAATATGTGCCCGCACCGCCAGCTTCCGCGCGGTAATACTGAATCTGCGATTCACCCTGCGTTCAACTCCGCGCCACATCTCAGGGTAACAGGGGAAGATTGTTCAATGCACTGGCTTCCGGAAATCCGAACATGATGTTCATGTTCTGTACCGCTTGGCCTGCAGCGCCCTTGACCAGATTATCAATTACCGACAATACCACCACCGTATCTCCGCCTTGAGGTCTATGCACCGCAATTCTACAGTGATTTGCACCGCGTACCGAACGTGTATCGGGAAGACTCCCTGCAGGCATCACATCCACAAAAGGTTCGTCTGCATAACGTTGTTCGAACAAACCCTGCAAATCAACCTCGCGCGTCAGCCTGCCATACAGTGTGGCGTGAATACCCCTTATTATCGGGATGAGATGCGGCACGAAGGTCAATCCGATCTCCTCACCCCGAACGCGCGACAGACCCTGCCTGATCTCCGGCAGATGGCGATGCCCCGCCACACCGTAGGCCTTGAAATTGTCGGCTGCTTCCGCAAACAAATTGGCCATTTCCGCCTTGCGCCCGGCACCGGATACACCCGACTTGGCATCGGCGATCAAACTGCTCGTTTCGATCACGCCGGCCTCCAGTAGCGGAATGAAACCCAGTTGCACCGCCGTCGGATAACAACCCGGATTGGCGACCAAACGGGCGGACTTTATCTGTGCACGGTTCACCTCGGGCAGACCATACACCGCCTCTTCAACCAGATCGGGGCAAGTGTGGCTCATGCCGTACCATTTTTCCCATACCTGAATGTCCTGCAGACGAAAATCGGCAGCGAGATCGATCACTTTTACACCCGCATCCAGCAGCAAGCGAACTTGCTTCATCGCGATGCCGTTGGGGGTGGCAAAGAACACCAGATCACATTGCTCGAGATAAGCCTGATCCGGATGGGTGAACGGCAAATCCACATAACCGCGCAGGCTGGGGAACATCTGGCTGACCGGGGTACCGGCATCGGCACGCGAAGTGATGACTTGCAACGCTACCATAGGGTGCGCCGCCAACAGGCGCAGGAGTTCAACCCCGGTGTAACCTGTTCCGCCAACTATGCCAATTTTGATCATCGCAACTTTCCTTGAAAACGCCCGGTATTCTACAACAAAATACAAAAGCCGCCCGAAGGCGGCTTTTGTATTCCATCCAAAACGTTTTATCGCTTGGAGAACTGTTTCCTGCGGCGCGCCTTGCGCAGACCAACCTTTTTACGTTCAACTTCACGCGCATCGCGAGTCACCAGGCCGGCTTGCTTTAGTACTGTCTTGAACGTGGCATCGTAGTCGATCAATGCACGGGTGATGCCGTGACGCACTGCACCGGCCTGACCCGATTCACCACCGCCAATAACATTCACCATGATATCGAATTTGCCGAGTGTTTCTGTCAGTGTCAGCGGCTGGCGCACGATCATGCGACCGGTTTCACGGGAAAAGAACACATCCACCGGCTTGTCGTTCACCACGATATCGCCTTTGCCTGCTTTCATGAACACACGCGCCACCGCACTCTTGCGACGACCGGTTCCGTAGTTATAAGTTACGCTCATAATTGATTATGCCTTCGACAGATTAACAGTTTTCGGTTGTTGTGACTCATGCGGGTGTGCAGCGCCGGCATACACCTTCATCTTGCGCAACATCGCGTAGCCCAGCGGGCCTTTTGGCAACATGCCTTTGACGGCCTTTTCCAGAACACGGCTGGGATGACGGGCCTGCATCTTGGCGAAGTTGGTGGTGTACAAGCCGCCCGGGTAACCCGTGTGGCGATGATACAGCTTGGCTTCCGCCTTATTGCCGGTCACGCGCAGTTTGTCGGCATTGACCACGACGACAAAATCGCCGGTATCCACATGCGGTGTATATATCGCCTTGTGCTTGCCACGCAGGCGCGCTGCGATCTGCGCGGCCAAACGGCCCAGCACCTGATCTGCTGCGTCAACCAGAAGCCAGTCGTGCTGGACTTCCTCGGCTTTAGCGGAAAATGTTTTCATAGCCACAATTCCTAAAAATTCAATAAGTAAGTAAACCTCGAAGGGCGCGCATTCTATTGCAGCCTGCCCGCCACTGTCAAACGCTATTTACCCCCATGGAGGAGATTCGCCGCTTGAAGATTGACGCGCCTATTTCAGAAATACGGATGAAACCCAGTAAGATGAGCACATTCTGAAATCTCGAGTCTTGCCATGTCCTGGTTCATCACCAACTTCATTGCCGCTTTTTTGCTGCCGCCACTCAGCCTGTTTTGCCTGTTCGCGCTGGGTATTTTCCTGTACCGCCGTCGGCCGGAGCTTGCCAGGATCTTGATTGTAACCGTGTTCTGTTTGCTCTGGATATCGTCCACACCTTATTTCGCGCAGGGCGCGCTGCATTTTCTGGAGGGGCAAACCGCCCCGCTGAATATCGGCCACCCCGATAGCCCGCTTCCAGCTGCCGATGCGATCGTAATACTCGGTGGGGGAACCTATTTCCAAGCACCGGAATATTCAGGACTAGACACGATATCAGAGGCCACCCTGGTTCGCCTGCGCTACGGTGCAAAACTCCAGCGGAAGACAGGCAAACCGATACTCGTGACCGGTGGGAAACCGCTGGGAAACCGCGTTTCAGAAGCGCAGCAGATGCGCGTGTCTCTGGAACAGGATTTCGGTGTGCCGGTGCGCTGGACCGAAAATGCATCTGACAACACTTTCGAGAATGCCCAAAATTCTTTTCGCATCCTGCACCAGGCGGGAGTACGCAGGATTTACCTGGTTACCCACGCCTGGCATATGCCGCGTGCTGCCAACGCGTTTCGTCGTGCCGGATTTGAAGTCATTGAAGCGCCGACCGCCTTTACCACGCGTTACCGGACCGACCTGCTCACCTTCCTGCCACGCGCCAAATCGCTTCAGGACAGCAAGATTTTTATTCATGAGGTGATCGGGTTGCTCTGGTATCGGTTAACAGGAACTTGAATGACGACTGCGCTTGCCAATACTGCGTTAAAAATGAGCTCAAAATCCTCATTTACTTAATGTAAACTGCGGTTTCTCGCGCATTTTTGCCTTGTCTTGGCAGCGCTCGCTACGTTTTTCAAACATCCGTTAAGGCAAATCACCTCAGTTTTTAGCGACAAAAGGAATAACATGAAAGCACGCGTCAAATGGGTGGAACAGGTCGCTTTTCTGGGTGAAACCGAAAGCAATCACGCGGTATTGATGGATGGCTCATCGGCGGCAGGAGGGCGCAATCTCGGCCCACGGCCTATGGAAATGCTGCTGCTCGGTGCCGGTGGTTGCACCAGCTTTGATGTGATCAGCATCCTGAAAAAAAGCCGCCAGGCAGTTTCCGACTGTTATGTGGAATTGGATGCGGAGCGCGCCGAAACCGACCCCAAAGTATTCACCAGGA
>JBBRFZ010000081.1:0-11451 GCA_038241165.1 Burkholderiales bacterium
ATCGAAAAACGATGGCACTAGGCGTATATCCAGACGTAACCCTATCGGATGCAAGGGAACGACGCGAAGCAGCGCGCAAGCTACTTGCGAACGACACCGACCCCGGCGCAGTGAAGCAGGCGCAAAAAGCGGCTGGATTGGTACTGGCTGAAAATAGTTTTGAGATCGTAGGCCGTGAGTGGTTAATCAAATTCTCCAAGAACTGGAAGGAATCACATATCAAAACAATCAGGGGGCGGCTTGAAAATGATGTTTATCCGTGGCTTGGAGCGCGTCCGATAGGTGAGGTAAACGCGCCTGAATTGCTTACAGTCTTACGCAGAATAGAAAGCCGTGGCGCATTAAGTACAGCGCACACTGTCAATGCTATTTGCGGCCAAATCTTCCGCTATGCCATTGCAACAGGTAGAGCGCAGCGCGACCCATCGGGCGACTTGAAAGGTGCATTACCACCACACAGGATTAGTCATTTGGCAGCTCTTACTGATCCCGTGAAAATTGGTAAATTGATGCGTGACATTGACGGATATTCAGGCACCTTTATAGTGCGCAGTGCATTCCGGTTAGCGCCTATGGTATTCCTGAGACCGATAGAATTGAGCAAAGCCGAGTGGGCGGAAATCGACCTTGATAAAGCAGAATGGCGCATACCTGCTGGCAAAATGAAAATGAAGGCACTACACATAGTGCCATTGCCCACTCAAGCCGTGGCGATCCTGCACGAACTTCACCCACTAACAGGCGCTGGAAAATACGCCTTCCCCAATGCGCGCACAAGTACACTTCCGATGGCCGGGAATACGATATTGGCAGCAATAAGAAGCATGGGCTATACCTCCACCGAGATGACCGCGCACGGCTTCAGGCACATGGCCAGCACACTGCTAAATGAACAAGGATTTAATGCGGATGCAATTGAGCGGCAACTGGCGCATAAAGCCAGCGGAGTGCGTGCGACATATAACGCGGCGGAATATCTGCCCGAACGGCGGCGCATGATGCAGCAATGGGCAGACTATCTGGACAAGTTGAAGGCTGGGGCGCAAGTGATACCGATGCGCGCATAATTCGTGTTATCCACGATTAGCACATGATCTTTTTCAGAAAGCGACAAATGAAACATAGAGTTGTTATCTACAAGCCAATCACAGATGAACAGATCAGAATTGTAGCCGCATCCTATGCTGATGTTGATATTGCTGGACTTCGTTGTGCCTTGGACGAGGCTGCCGAGCAGTTCATTCTCGACCATTACGATCAGCAAAGATTCCGTCCTGCGAGTTTAGAAAAAAAACTTATCAGAATAGAAAGTACCGCTGCACGGCTATTGTCAGCACTAAAAATGGATGACGACTTTGACTTGGAGTCCATTTTGAATGCCCGTCTTGACTGGCAACTCGCTCCGCTGATTCAACAAATTGACTTGTTAAAAACGATTGCAAGCGACGCATCGCGTAGGCAAGGAAAACAGAAAACTAAATCCAAAAGCGTACATTCAGAAGATGCCGCCTTCAGTGCATTGCTCGAGGCCATGGGCAGTATCTGCATGAGGTACTTCCAGCGTTTACCCGGCTTTACGACGAACAGCGGGGAGGCTGACGGTATGTTTGCGAAATTTACTGCGTCGGCGCTTCAATGCATAAAAGATAACTTATCTGACTGCGTAAAAACCAGCGACCCAAGCATCGTTCAATCGCTTGATAAATCGTCTGATGCAATTCGTTCCTATTGGAGGCGCGTCAAATCAAGTTCAATTTCGTTCTGATCTATCCATTATAAAAGGGAGCCACGTTTGCGATGCTGCGCGAGACGCTATAGCACAAGGCTGTAGCGCATAAACCTCTACGGAGATTTACACCATGGCACACGCAACGCAGCAAACCACCGCACCTCACCCCGCTCAGTTCCTCCGACTGAATCACCTCAAGCAACGTCTAGGCGTTTCCGGCTCACATATCTGGGCGCTTGTGAAAGCTGGCAATTTCCCCAAACCTATCAAGCTATCCGAAAATTGCACTGCTTGGAACGCTGCTGAAATCGAGGCATGGGCGCAATCCAAAATCGCAGCTTCCAAACAAGCGGGGTGTCCATGAAAACCGCACCTATCTGGGCACTGATCCAAGGGCAAGTGTTTCAACCAACGCCATGCCAGCCTGTACCCCCTCCACCGCATCCGTCGCTTCAAGGGAAAGGTAGTCTCAATGTGTCAGATAGAACCGCTTACGGCCCAATGACTCACGGTGCCGCTCGATCGTTTGCCAGTGCACTGCCCGATTGTAAAACGCTCTGTATCATCGCTGGCGGTGGATGGCAGGCCGTCTGGATAACCGATCTTGCTTTGCATTTGGTAATCGATGCTCTTGATCATTTGCTTCCTGGCATGATGTTCTTTCCAGATGACGGCGGCGGAATTATATTGATCGGCTACGGCGAACCTTTTGAAAATGTTCACGCTGCGGATGTGATTGCGTCTTGCACACCGGGTATTGCCTTTCCTGTTGGTCGTGTATGGGTTGCCCCATATCGATATAGCCGCAACGCAAATATCAGGCAGTCAAAGCGGGAAAATTGGACGCCGCCCAATATGGGCGAGCTTGAAGACCTCAAGCCGCTTGTTGAATTCCTGCGCGTACATGCCACGACTGACAAGGATCAAGCGGATTTCCATATCGCCGAGTCCCTACGTGTGGCAAAAGACAAACAGGAAATTGAAGCTAATGCTGCGTGGTGGGCGGCAAGGCGCGAAGCTGGCGAGACAACTATTAATGAAAGGAAATTTCTGCCATGAAGAATAACCTCAAACTGGCATACCCTCCTGTTGCCCATATCCCTGAATGGAGGCGCGCGCCCCAGGTTAGCATTTCCGACCTCTATGCAAGCCCACCAGAGCCGCAACGCTTCTTGATAGATAGCATCCTACCCGGCGGGGTTGTCACACTGTTGGGCGCGCATGGAGGAGCTGGCAAGAGCACTCTTTCTCTCATTGCTACCGCCTGTCTTGTGACCGGTCGGCCATTCATGGGTAAGGCGGTCGAAAAATGCCGCGTGGTGTTCTTTAGTGGGGAAGATCCTGCCCCTGTGATCCGCCGCCGACTGTCGCGCATTTGCAGGCACATGGAAATTTCACCACATGAGTTAAGCAGTGGATTGCTGATGCTGGATGCGACCGACTTACCAACGCTATACAACGGCGATGAAACGGCCGCCTTCGCCGCGTTGCGGCTGGATGTGAAACAGTTCAATCCCGGCGTGATTATCATTGATAACGCCAGCGATACATTCGACTCAAATGAAATCGAAAGAGCACGCGTACGTGAATTTATGCGATTATTGGCATCGCTGGGCAAAGCCGATAACGCCGCCGTGTTGCTGCTGGCACATATCGACAAGCAAGCTGCAAGAGGCGGAAGCAGCAACGAGGCCTACAGCGGCAGCACGGCATGGCATAACAGCGCACGCTCCCGCCTGTTTCTGTCTGCAAAGGATGATGGCCTGATTCTTGAACACCAGAAATCAAACTTCGGCCCGCGCTCTGATCCCATCTATTTGCGGTGGACAGATGGCGGGCTGCTGGCTTTGGCTGATGCACCCGGCGGCACAGATGACCGCGCAACGGTTTTGCGCCTTATCGCTGAGGCATACAGCCGTTGCGAGTTTATATCGCCATCGTCAAACGCTGCGAATAATGCCTACAAGGTTATGCAACTATCGCCGGAATACCCGAGGCAATTATCACGCACAAGACTGGCAGCTGTAATTGCTGAATTATTGGCAGGCAAGTTGCTCACAAAGGAAACTTACTCGACTGGCCATCGGAATACACGTCAACGTTATGCGGTGAGTTCTGCGTGCGGTGAGTCCCCCACACCCCCTAACACACACCCACCGCAGGTGCGGTTGGGTTGTGCGTCAAGTGCGGCATGTTCTACTTAACGCAACCCACCGCACCCACCGCATATCACATAATTATTGAAAAGGAATACAACATGGAAACAAATCAGAACTGCAAATCTGTGGCTGTCGATCCTACACCTGCACAGGAGCAGGGCAACAAGAAGGGTGAAGCAAAGGCGCTGCTTGACGCGCTTGGTATAGATGCTGTGTGCGGTCAAATTGCCGACTGTGTGCCACTTCGAATAATTGCAGAGTCGGCAGGCGTATCTGTTGGAACATTGTGTGGTTGGTTGGCATCATCCGAACATGCTGAACAATACGTGTGCGCGCGCGAGGCACAGGCAGACCACTTTGCAGCAGACATTCTGGCCATTGCCGATGATTGCAGCAACGATTTCTACACCGATGATGACGGAAAACTACGCACCGATCACGACGCGATAGCCCGATCCAGGTTGCGTGTAGAAGCGCGCAAATGGCTAGCAAGCAAAATGTATCCACGTAAGTATGGTGACAAACTGGATGTGTCAGCCACACACACTGTCAGCCCACTGGCCGAGGCGTTCAGGCTTATTACAGCGAATGGTAGCGCATTGCCTATAGGCGCAGGCCGTACAATAGAGCATGATAAGGTCGATGCAACAATCAATAATAAATGCGGGTAGCAAAACGAAAGGGGGGGTATGGTGTTGTGTGGACGGCTAATTCTATGTATGCCAAACGCCCATGAATGCGCCGTTAATTTTGAAAATCCAAAATGTGATGCAGCGCAACTCCTACAGTTTCGCAGCTTTCATTAAATCTCGAAGACTAACATCTAGAGCTTGAGCAATTTTCAGCAACGTGAGCACGGCTACGTTGTTATCCCCTCGTTCGACCCGGCCGATATAGCTGCGGTCGATTTCAGCCATGAGCGCCAATTTTTCTTGCGATATTCCTTGCTGCCTGCGAGCGTGGCGGATCGCTTCGCCCAAGGTGATAAGCGCGGGATGTTGACGGTGTTGGGATGGGTTTGGCACGGGGTGCAGTATTTCGCTATACTGCGTGAGAGACCACGGGACATGTACCTTATTTATGGGATTGTTTGACCTGGCCCGATTAAGAGAACAACATTTCTAAGCGTATTGAAGAATCAAAGGGGATGCCATGAACAATAATATCCAAGTGCTTCGTTCAGCCAAAAAAGCCTTACTTATCGGCCTCGCTTTTGGTGGCATGATGGGGGTGCAGGATGTGATAAAGCATTCATCTTTCACAGCCGCTGGCTTTGGTGAATGGCTTGGATATGGCATGCCGTTCGGCATTTTTTTCTCTGTAATAATTTTTGTCATTTTGCTCGCATGGCAGGTAATTCGGCATTATTTTGCGAGGCCGGACGGGAACGAGTCTCTTCAAATTGATTCTTCCTCAAAGAAAGCGTCATGGGTGGAATTATTTATTTGGATAGCAATAATTGGTATTTTGCCATTTATCGTATTCAATTACTTGGAAAAACAGGCTGCGTGGCATAACCGATACCAACAGGCGCTGAAGGAAGGAATGTCGGCTTCTGATGCACGCACGGTTGCAGGAGATGGTGCGCAGCCATCAGCGCAGCAGCCTGTTGATATTTCTAATATGCCCCCGCCACCGCCTGCGGCGACATTTACCTATGAAGAAGCGATTGCTACACCGCAGGCTGGGTGGGTTGCTGTTTTTGGTAATGATGACGCCACATTGTATGTTGATCGCTCCACAATTCGAAGGGACGGCAACAAGGTAAAAATGTGGGCAATGTTCGATTCAAAAACGGCGAAAGCGTTGCCAGGCTCTATAGGTTTGTCCATGGTAATTCAGAGCGAATTTGACTGCAAAGATGAGATGATAAGGAGTATTACCCACTCTGATTACAGCAAGAACATGGGTAATGGTGATGTTGTTTTTTCAGGCGAATACTCCTACAAATGGGAGCCTATTTATCCAAATAGCTTTGGCCGCGCACAATGGGAAGTCGCCTGCGGCAATCAGTAATTCCATTTCGGGGGTTACATTATGAATAAATTAGTCTTTGTTTTTTTGCTCGCAGCCTTTGCCACGCCCGCATATAGCATTATGCAGAAACAGAATGAAGCGCAACCAGCACAAGAGCTGACACAATTTGAAGCCATTAAATATGCTGCTGAAAAAGGTAATGCTGTAGCGCAGTACAAATTGGCTCAATCTTATGTTGCGGGAAAGCTGGTCTCCAAGGATTTGAAAACGGCGCTATATTGGCTTGAAAAATCCGCATCCGCCGGTCAGCCAAACGCGCAGACAAGTATGGGGTGGGCGTACATGAGCGACTACTTGGGGCTTGCTCCAGATTACAAGCTAGCTATGGAGTGGAATCTAAAAGCAGCCAGCCAAGGTTTCGGAGAGGGATCTTCAAATATTGGCCTGCTTTATGAAAACGGTTGGGGGATGCCTATTAATTACGTTGAGGCTGCAAAATGGTACTTGAAAGCAATCGATCAACACGCACGCAGTGGACAGGCCGAATTGCATCTTGGTGGCCTTTATGAAAATGGCAGTGGTGTTAGCAAAAATTCTGAAATAGCTGCATTCTTGTATCGAACTGTTATTAATCAATTTGGCAACGGCGAGTTTGCAGAAGAAGCAAAAACACGACTGGCATTCATGCAGGCCAATGTTATTCGAGACCCTGAGCCTGATAGTGGTAAAACAAAGAAGTGACAATTGGCGGCACATTCAGGAGGAATTGTGGGGCAAGAAAGGCAACGAGGGTTAGGAATAGCCGCACCTTTTTGGGTTAGTGAGAAAACACATCGTGCAGCGCCCATGCAGCAAAAAGCGAAGGGGCGACGATTTTCCAGCACCGTTTTGCTACCCCTCACCGGAGGTGATGGACGTTGACCTTGATCTTGTGGCGGTATTTACCCGAAGGGCGCAAGACATAACGGCCTCTTATGCGAACCCGAAAGGGCGGGAGATTTTACCGGCGCAGCCGACCACACCTCGAACCGTTGCGCAGGCGCTGAACTGACAGCACCACTAAACGAGCCGAGGGCGAACCGCAAGCGGCTGGCGCGGTACTTTGCGCGAGGCGCGCAGTGGTGAAGCGGCGGCGTATGCGGACACACTACCTACGGAGCGCAAGCCAGCGGCAAAAACTCGTCCCTGGCGCTCTGTCCGATACCACTGCACTAGCCCGTCACGCCACTTGCAACAAACTAAAAGCGCAAGTGGCGGTAACGAGATGTAGATCGGGAATGAACCGACAGTGAACTTAATCCCTCAAGCGTGATGTTTCTGGCGGTATATATGGCGGTATATTATAAAATCTGATACCTAACAATAAGTAACTGAGCGGCTTGTGGCTTGTTTTGGCGTGGTGGACGGAAAGACGCTGAGTCTTACGGATGATTGGTTACTGTCGTTGCGGAAACCCCGCTGGCTGATTGCTGCGCTTTGCTTGCCTGTTCCGCCTTGAGCTTCTGTCTTATTCTTTCCCGTTCCTTTGCAGGCAGCTTATTGAATGCGCGGTATCTTTTCCGCGCGGCTTCGCGCTGTTCCGGGGTGAGATGGCTCCACTTTTCAAGACGATCATGGTAGCGCTTTTTCTGCTCTGGGGTCATTTTCGGATAATGTTTGGCTGTTTCGAGCAGGCGGTTTCGCTGTATCTCTGGCAAGATATCCCACGGTCCGTCCATAGGGGCAAGCGCTTCGCGTTGTATCGGGGTAAGGGAACGCCAGGAAGGCGCTGCCGCGCTGCAAGGAGAACTGGCCAGACCCAGCAATAACAACAAACAAACTGTAATTCCCTGAATGTTAAAAACAATTATTTTCATGTGCTGCCGTATTCCGGATTTTTAATTTACGAAAACTTCAATCGGCAGGTCGCTCGTGAGTATCGCCACATCAGTGTCGTCAATTTGCTGTTCCTGAAGATGCTGCCAGTAACTGGTCCCAGCAAACAGAATGGCGGCAAGCAGTCCGGCGGCTATCCAGGGTTGGACCGAATGTGGAATAAACCTGTCTGCCCAGTGAACAGAGCCGTGTGCTGAGGCTGAATTAAGCGTAAACCCTGGAACAGGGGCGGATTGGTATTTTAGTGCATTCTGGCGTGCATCCGCCAATGCGGATAGGGTCGCCACATCCAATTGTTGCGTGCTTTTTGTAAGCAATTGGACTATTTTTTCAGGACTTAATGAGTTGGTCATGGTAGTTCTACTCCTTTGGCTTTAAGGGAGACGGCAAGCGCATGTACAGCACGCGAACAGTGGGTTTTTACGCTGCCTTCGGTGCAACCCATCGCTGCTGCCGTCTCGGTCGTGTCCAGACCCTCCCAGTAACGCAGCAGGAAGGCTTCGCGTTGACGTGGAGGCAGTTTGCCGAGAGCTTCTTCGACTAGCGCGATAATTTGCCTTTGTTGCAAGGACTCGTCCGGCACAAGGGGTGAAGTTTGATTTTCACTGTCTTTAAGCACGTCCAGCGGATCGAATTCGTCGTCGTCATGTTTGCGCTGCAAAGCGGAAAACAGCGTTATCCAGGAGGATCGGACTTTCTGCCTGCGATAATGGTCTCGAATGGTGTTTTGCAGGATGCGCTGGAACAGCATCGGCAGTTCCTCAACAGGTTTTCCACCATATTTTTCCGCCAGTTTGAGCATCGCGTCTTGAACGATATCCAGCGCGATATGATCGTCGTGCACGGCAAAGACCGCATGCTTAAACGCACGACGCTCAACGTTGCTGAGAAATTGACTCAATTCAGCGGCAGTACTCAAAATTTATAAACCTTTGGCGGGGTGACATGGTAGCAAATCGCTGGCAAATCCGCTTGAAACCCTGTTATTGGCACGGCAATGGTTGACCAAACTGCTGCCAACCATTATCTTACGCGGTTCTATTTTGTTCATATCTAAGGTGTGTGTGATGGAGTTGACTGGTGCGGAAATCGCTATCCGCTGTTTGCAGGAAGAGGAAGTTGAATACATATTCGGCTACCCCGGTGGGGCTGTACTGCATATTTATGACGCGTTGTTTCAGCAAGATATCGTCAAGCACATATTGGTACGACACGAGCAGGCTGCTATACACGCTGCCGATGGCTATTCGCGTTCATCCGAGAAAGTGGGTGTGGCACTGGTCACTTCCGGTCCGGGAATAACCAATGCGGTTACGGGGATCGCCACAGCCTATATGGACTCGATCCCGATGGTGGTGATCAGCGGTCAGGTACCCAGTTTTGCAATTGGCGAAGATGCTTTCCAGGAAGTCGATGCTGTCGGCATTACACGCCCCTGTGTTAAGCACAATTTTTTGATCAAGGACGTAAAGGATATCGCGCCAACCATCAAGAAGGCGTTTTATCTGGCCAAATCAGGGCGTCCAGGACCGGTTCTGGTGGATATCCCCAAAGATATTTCGAATCAGAAAGCCGAGTTTGTCTATCCGGGCAGCGTCGATATTCGTTCTTACAATCCGGTCGGGAAGGCCGACGGCGCACTGATCAAGCAAGCTGTGCAAGTGCTGCTGGAAGCCAAACGCCCGATGATATACAGCGGTGGCGGTGTGGTGCTGTCTGGAGCAGCTGCACAATTGACCGATCTGGTGCATCTGCTTGGTTTCCCCTGCACCACTACGCTGATGGGTTTGGGTGCCTATCCCGCCACTGATAAGCAATTCGTTGGCATGCCCGGAATGCACGGCACCTATGAAGCATGCATGGGGATGCAGCATTGCGATGTATTGTTGGCCGTCGGTGCGCGTTTTGATGATCGTGTGGTCGGCAACGTCGAGCATTTCGCACAGGTGCCGCGTAAAATCATCCATATCGATATCGATCCATCTTCCATCGCCAAGCGCGTCAAGGTTGATGTGCCGGTGGTAGGCGACCTGAAAATGGTATTGGAACAATTGTTGGTTGAATTGCGTAGCAGCAAACAAAAAGCCAATGAATCTGACATGACCGCATGGTGGAATCAGGTGGATGAGTGGCGCGTCAAGGGCGGCGGATTGCGCTACAAGAATTCCAGCGAGATCATCAAGCCGCAATTTGTGATCGAAAAGCTTTATGAGATCACGGGCGGCGATGCTTTCGTCACCTCGGATGTTGGCCAGCATCAGATGTGGGCCGCGCAGTATTACAAATTCGATAAGCCGCGACGCTGGATCAATTCCGGAGGCCTGGGCACGATGGGATTTGGTTTGCCCGCCGCAATGGGCGTGCAGTTGATCAATCCGGGCGCAACGGTGGCCTGCGTGACCGGCGAAGGCAGTATTCAAATGAATATTCAGGAGCTCTCCACCTGCAAGCAGTTTCATCTGCCGATCAAGGTGTTATCGTTGAACAACCGGTATCTCGGGATGGTCAGGCAGTGGCAGGAATTTTTCCATGGCAACCGCTATTCGGAATCTTACATGGATGCGTTGCCTGATTTTGTGAAATTGGCCGAGGCCTATGGGCATATCGGGATAAGGGTGGATAAACCTTCCGATGTGGAACCCGCGTTGAAAGAAGCATTTTCACGCAAGAACGACCTGGTGTTTATGGACTTTCAGACCGATCCGACGGAGAACGTGTTTCCGATGGTACCGGGTGGCAAGGGCTTGTCTGAAGTGATTTTGTCGGAGGACCTGTAATGCGGCATATCATTTCTCTGCTGATGGAAAACGAGGCTGGAGCTTTGTCGCGCGTGGCAGGACTGTTCTCGGCACGCGGCTATAACATCGAGTCACTTGCTGTCGCCCCGACAGAAGATCCGACCTTGTCGCGCATGACCATAGTCACCAGCGGTTCGGATGCGGTTATCGAACAAATCAACAAACAGTTGAACAAGCTGATCGACGTGGCGGCAGTGATGGATCTTAACGAAGGAGGGCATCTTGAACGCGAGTTGATGCTGGTCAAGGTGCGAGCAGATACGGCGGTGCGTGAGGAGTTGACGCGCATTACGAATTCTTTTCAAGGTCGTGTCATAGACGTTTCGGATAGCACTTGCACCATCGAACTGACCGATACCTGCGCCAGACTGGATGATTTCCTGCAGGCGATCGGGCACAACCTGATTTTGGAAACAGTACGCACGGGAGCTTCCGGTATCGGACGCGGCGATAGAATTTTGAAACTTTAATTTATTAACAAAGAGGGCAATATGAAAGTTTATTACGACAAAGACGCAGACCTTTCCTTGATCAAGGGTAAGCAGGTAACCATCATTGGCTACGGATCCCAAGGCCACGCCCATGCGCAGAACCTGAAGGAATCAGGCGTAAACGTGACAGTCGGCCTGCGCAAAAGCGGTGCTTCCTGGAAGAAAGCCGAAGCTGCCGGTCTTAAGGTGGCCGAAGTGGGTACTGCAGTGAAGGGTGCCGATGTGGTGATGATGCTGTTACCCGACGAGAACATTCCGGATGTCTACAATCTGGAGGTTGCACCGAACATGAAATCGGGCGCAGCACTGGCATTTGCGCACGGCTTCAATGTGCATTACAACCAGGTCGTGCCACGTACCGATGTGGATGTAATCATGATTGCACCGAAAGGCCCCGGACATACAGTTCGTTCCGAATACCT
>JBBRFZ010000082.1:0-11251 GCA_038241165.1 Burkholderiales bacterium
TCTGCCAAGGGTTTTATATTACATGATCCAACCTCGCTGCTTTGGGACATGGCTCATTTTCTTGTCCTGGCAAGTATTTCAACAATTTCTGCCGGTTCCAATCTCTGGGTGTAGTCGGCATTTACGAAATCATAAATGATCACCCCATCCTGACCGATGATGTAGGTCGCCGGGACGGGTAACTTGAAGCTGCCGTCGCCATTGAATGCAGGGATGTCAATACCGAACTTTTCATAGATCGGGCGAAGCGCCTGTGGCAGTTCGAATACCAATCCCATCTGTTCCGCCACCCGGTTGCCGGTATCACTCAGGATGTCGATGGACATCCCGGCGCGTTCGGCAGTGGATAGCGCTCTATCCGGTGTCTCCGGCGCCATGCCCACAAGCCTTGCCCCGTGCGACTCGATCTTGTTCTGCACATCATGCAAAGCTTTCATTTCCATGTTGCAGTATGGGCACCATCCACCCCGGTAGATGTTCAGCACCACCGGTGAATCAGCCAGATAATCGGATAGACGTCTCAACTCGTTGTGCTGATTGGTCAGCTCGAAATCAGGCATCGTGTCCCCGGTTTTGAGGGCATGACGCTCGATGCCAGACTCCTTTATTTGAGTGGTGCACTGAGCCATGATCGCCCGCACTTCGTCAGGCACTTTTTCCTTCATTGCCGCCTTGTAGATGGCAATCTCGCTTTTCAGGATATCCATAATATGCTGTCCCTTTAATAATTGAGTGAACGTTCAATTATTGTCATGCAATTTGAAAGTGCGGTCAAGAAATTGTTGAACGATTGATCAACAATGGTAAACTGGGCACCTATTTAAGGATGACACTATGGCGAGACCCATCCAATTCGAACGAGATGATGTCCTGGAAAAGGCCATGCAGGCATTCTGGGATAAAGGCTATAACGTGACCAGCATGTCCGATCTTGTCAATGTAACGGATCTCAGGCCCGGTAGCATCTATGCTGCTTTCGATTCCAAAGAGGGGCTGTTCCTGGCTACACTTGACCACTACGCAGAGCGCAGCGTGACAAAGATCGAACGCGCGTTGACAGAGACGGTTTCACCACTGGAGGGCATTCGCAATTTTTTCCGAAAACTGGGCAGGGAAACAGCAGGGCAACATGCCAACCGCAGCTGCTTACTGGTGAACACGGTGCTTGAAATGGCCCGCCAGAACGAAACCGTACAAAAGCGTCTGAATCGGCATCTTGGCACTATCGAGGCCCTGTTCCTGCATGCCCTTGAGTCCGCCCAAACCAAAGGAGAACTGTCACCCAACAAGGACCCCAAGGCGCTGGCGGCATTCCTGATGACATCTATTTGGGGCTTGCGTGTCCTCGGTGGAACGAATCCTGCGCCTGCACGAACACGGTCGGTAATCAATCAACTTTTGACCCTGCTTGAATAAGCATTTTAATGCTCTGATTTTTAGAAACAAAATACAATCCCCCGTCAAGTAAATAGCCGGGGCGATTATTTTCTCCCGGTTCATCAGGTTGGGAAAGCATGCAAAATCGCGTAAACTGCTAGGTCGCCTTAATCGAGAAAGAAGGCATGGAAGAAATACGCATACGCGGTGCCCGCACCCACAATTTAAAAAACATCAGTCTTGATCTGCCCCGCCACAAGCTGGTGGTTATCACCGGCTTGTCTGGCTCGGGAAAATCATCACTTGCCTTTGACACCCTGTACGCCGAGGGGCAGCGCCGCTACGTGGAGTCGCTTTCCACTTATGCGCGGCAGTTTTTGCAATTGATGGAAAAGCCTGATGTAGACTTGATCGAGGGCTTGTCGCCGGCGATCGCGATAGAACAGAAAGCCACTTCGCATAACCCGCGCTCCACAGTCGGCACTGTCACCGAGATCCACGATTACCTGCGTCTGTTATTCGCGCGCGCTGGCGATCCCTATTGTCCGCAGCACGATCTGGTACTGCAGGCACAGAGTGTCGGGCAGATGGTTGATCATGTGCTGGAACTGCCGCAGGACACGCGCATCATGATCTTGTCGCCGCTTGTGGTGGAACGCAAGGGCGAGCAACTGGATCTATTCGATGAATTGCGCGCTCAGGGCTTCACCCGATTGCGCATCAACGGCAAGGTGTATGAGATCGACGCGTTGCCGACTTTGCAGAAAGCCAAAAAGCACACTGTCGAGATCGTGGTAGACCGCCTGAAGGTGAATATAGAAGCCAAGCAGCGTCTGGCAGAATCGTTTGAGACTGCGTTGCGTCATGCCGAAGGCCGCGCTGTTGCAGTGGAGATGGATACCGGGAAAGAGCACTTGTTCTCGGCCAAATTCGCCTGTCCGATCTGCAACTACTCGCTGCCGGAACTGGAACCGCGTTTGTTCTCGTTCAACAATCCGATGGGTGCTTGTCCAAAGTGCGATGGCCTCGGCAACATCAGCTTTTTCGATCCCAAGCGCATCGTCGCTTTCCCGACACTCAGCTTGAGCTCTGGCGCGATCAAGGGTTGGGACCGGCGCAACCAGTTCTATCACCAGTTGCTCGCCGGACTAGCCAAGCATTACAACTTTGATATCGAGCAATCCTACGAGAGCTTGCCGGAGAAAATCCAGCAGGTGATCCTGTATGGCAGCGGCAAGACCGGGATCGCGTTTCAATACCTGAACGAGCGCGGCAAACCAATGCTGCGCGAACATGTGTTCGAAGGTGTCGTCAATAATCTTGAAAGGCGCTATAACGAGACGGACTCGCCCACCGTGCGCGAGGAACTCTCAAAATATCTTAACGGCTGCGTATGCCCGGAATGCAATGGCACGCGGCTGCGTCTGGAAGCACGCCATGTGCGCGTCGCGGACATGAACCTGTATCAGATCAGCGCGCTGCCGTTGAAGCAGTCACTGACATTCTTTCAGGGCCTGAAACTGCAAGGACACAAGCAGGCAATTGCTGAAAAGATCGTGCAGGAAATCGCCAACCGTCTGGCCTTTCTGAACAACGTCGGACTGGAATATCTGTCTCTGGAGCGTTCTGCAGAAACCTTGTCGGGCGGGGAGGCACAGCGCATCCGGCTCGCTTCGCAGATAGGTTCAGGCTTGACCGGTGTGATGTATGTGCTGGACGAACCTTCCATAGGTCTGCATCAACGCGACAACGACCGTCTGTTGACCACGCTGAAAAAACTGCGCGACATGGGTAACAGCGTGATCGTGGTGGAACACGATGAAGAAGCAATCCTCGCCGCCGATCATGTCCTTGACATGGGACCCGGAGCTGGCGAACACGGGGGCCTGATCGTGGCACAAGGCACGCCCAGGGAAATCTGTGAAAACAAGAATTCGCTCACGGGTGATTATCTGACAGGCCGCCGCGTCATCGCGATGCCGAAAAATATCCTCAAACCCGACCCGGAACGCATGATGCAGATCGTCGGTGCTTCCGGCAATAATTTGAAAGGTGTAACGCTGAATCTCCCGGTCGGTCTGATGGTGTGCATAACCGGCGTATCGGGTTCGGGAAAATCCACACTGATCAACGACACACTGTATCCCGCGGTGGCCCAGCATTTATATGGAAGCAATGCCGAACCCGCGCCTTATGCCGAGATCAGCGGTCTGGAATTTTTCGACAAGGTGATCAACGTCGATCAAAGCCCGATTGGACGCACCCCGCGTTCCAACCCTGCGACCTACACTGGTCTGTTTACACCGATCCGCGAGTTGTTTGCCGGCGTACCGTCTGCCCGCGAACGCGGATATGGGCCGGGTCGATTCTCTTTCAACGTCAAAGGGGGACGTTGCGAGTCCTGCCAGGGCGACGGCATGATTAAAGTCGAAATGCACTTTTTACCCGATGTTTATGTTCCGTGCGATGTGTGTCACAGCCAACGCTACAACAGGGAGACGCTGGAAATTCAATACAAGGGGAAAAACGTGCACCAGATTCTGCAGATGACAGTGGAACAGGCCCATGAATTTTTCGCTCCGGTGCCCATTATCGCGCGCAAACTGAAAACCCTGCTTGATGTCGGTGTGGGTTACATCACGCTGGGACAATCCGCCACCACCCTGTCCGGCGGTGAGGCACAGCGCGTAAAACTCTCCCTGGAACTGTCCAAACGCGACACCGGACGCACCCTGTATATCCTCGACGAACCCACCACCGGCCTGCACTTCCACGACATCGCCCTGTTGCTCAAGGTAATACACAAACTGAGGGATCAGGGCAACACCGTGGTGGTGATCGAGCACAACCTCGACGTGATCAAAACCGCCGACTGGGTGATTGACCTCGGCCCTGAAGGTGGGGATGGCGGCGGGCAAATCATCGCCGAGGGATCGCCAAAAGAGCTCGCCCAGAACAGGCTTAGTGTAACGGGAACGTACTTGAAGCAGGCACTCGACAGATAATCCGAGAGCTTATTTGATGTTGCAAATATCCGAACATATCAGCATTCCGGATTCCGAAATCGAGTTGCATGCCATTCGTGCGCAGGGTGCCGGAGGACAGAATGTCAATAAGGTTTCATCCGCCATCCATCTGCGCTTTGATATAAACACGTCATCGCTGCCGGATATTTACAAGGAAAGACTCAGAAAACTGACCGACCGGCGGATTTCCGGCGACGGCGTGATTATCATCAAGGCACAACGCTATCGCAGCCAGGACAAAAATCGCGAGGATGCGCTTGCGCGACTACAAGCTTTGATCACAAGCGCATCCGTCGTGCCGAAGGCACGTACTGCAACCAAACCCACCAAGGCTTCTAAAAAAAGGCGACTGGACAGCAAGACGCAGCGCGGAAAACTTAAATCCTTGCGCGGCAAGGTCGGTGATTAGCAGTAATTATTTTATTGCACAATAGAAAAAGCCGGACGAATCCGGCTTTTTAATCAGATGCAGAACGATTTATTACTCAGCATCAACAGCTGTTGCATCTGCAGGGCGGTCCATCAGCTCGATCAGTGCCATCTGTGCATTGTCACCTTTGCGGAAACCGAACTTGAGGATGCGCAGATAACCGCCGTTTCGTGCCGCATAGCGCGGGCCGAGTTCATCGAACAGTTTCGTGACCATTTCGCGATCACGCAAACGGGCAAATGCCAAACGGCGGTTTGCCAGACTCGGGGTCTTGCCCAGAGTCAGGATAGGTTCTGCAACACGCCGCAGTTCCTTCGCCTTGGGCAGGGTCGTCTTGATCAATTCATGGCGTAACAGGGACACTGTCATGTTGCGAAACATCGCCAGACGGTGACTGCTGGTACGGTTGAGTTTTCTTAAACCTAAACGGTGACGCATGATTAGCCTTTCTTGCTTCTATATTGTTGTGCTGCCTTAAACCGCAGCGACAGGCCAGTTTTCCAGCTTCATACCCAGCGACAAATTGTGCTCGGCGAGTACCTGCTTGATTTCGTTCAGCGACTTGCGTCCCAGATTCGGGGTGCGCAGCAGATCATTTTCTGTGTATTGGATCAGATCCCCGATGTAATGAATGCTCTGCGCCTTGAGACAGTTCGAAGAACGCGGAGTCAGTTCCAGATCGTCAACCGGACGCAACAGGATAGGATCAACTTTGGGTGCCTGAATCTTCTCAACGACTGGTTCGGTGCCTTCCAATGCAGCGAACACGGAGAATTGATCCACCAGGATACGCGCCGCATTGCGAATTGCCTCTTCCGGATCAACCGCACCATTCGTTTCGATGTGCATGACCAACTTGTCCAGATCGGTGCGTTGCTCGACGCGCGCACTCTCCACGGCATAGCTCACGCGACTGACCGGGCTGAATGATGCGTCCAGCGCGATATGACCTACTGCACGGGTCTCGTTCGGTGCCAGCCTGGAGATTGCGGATACATAACCACGGCCCTGCTCAACCTTGATCTGCATGTCCAGCTTGCCGCCGGCAGTCAGATGTGCGATCACGTGATCCGGATTGATTACTTCAACATTTGCATTGCCGGTAATATCTGCCGCTGTAACCACACCCTGGCCTTCTTTTTTGAGGGTCAGCACGACTTCATGTGTGTTATGCAAACGCATCACGACGCCCTTGAGGTTCAGCAAAATATCCACGACATCTTCCTGCACTCCGTCTATGGTGGCGTATTCATGCAGCACACCCGCCATTTTGACTTCGGTCGGCGCGGCGCCCTGCATGGATGAAAGCAGGATACGGCGCAATGCATTGCCCAATGTGTGGCCGTAACCGCGTTCAAAAGGTTCCATCACCACTTTTGCCTGGGTGTCGGAAATCTTTTGCACATCGATAATACGGGGCTTCAAAAATTCATTGTTAGACATACGCTACTCCCGGGGGATTACTTGGAATACAACTCAACCACGAGATGCTCGTTGATGGTTGCAGGCAATTCTGCACGTTGTGGCTTGGCTTTATAAGTTCCCTTTAACGCCTTGGTGTCCATTTCGATCCACTCAGGGAAACCACGCTGTTCGGCCGCGGTAATCGCTGCCTTGATACGCAGTTGAGCTTTCGATTTTTCGACCACCTCAACCACATCACCGGGACGCACTTGATAGGATGGAATGTTCACACGTTTGCCGTTTACCAGCAAGCCGTTGTGGCGCACCACCTGGCGCGCTTCGGAGCGTGAAGCACCAAAACCCATGCGGTAGGAAACGTTATCCAGACGCGATTCCAGTATCTGCAGCAGGTTTTCACCGGTAATACCACGCTGGCTGTCCGCTTGCTTGTAGGTCAGACGGAATTGTTTTTCCAGCACGCCGTAGATACGACGAACTTTTTGCTTTTCGCGCAACTGGCCGCCGTATTCCGACAAGCGGGTATTTTTCTTTTGACCATGTTGACCGGGCGGATAAGCTCTGCGTTCAATACCGCATTTGTCGGTAAAGCATTTCTCGCCCTTCAGAAACAGCTTCTCGCCTTCACGGCGGCACTGACGGCACTTTGCATCAAGATTTCTAGCCAAGATCGACTCCCAAAATTATATACGACGCTTTTTAGGCGGGCGGCAGCCGTTGTGCGGCACCGGTGTTATATCGGAAATGCTGGTGATCTTAAAACCAGCAGCGTTCAATGCACGCACTGCGGATTCGCGGCCTGGGCCGGGTCCCTTGATGCGCACTTCAATATTCTTTACGCCGCATTCAGCTGCAGACTTGCCAACTGTTTCAGCTGCAACCTGTGCAGCAAACGGTGTACTTTTACGCGACCCTTTAAAACCATTTGCTCCACTTGTGGACCATGCCAAAGTGTTTCCTTGACGGTCGGTGATGGTGACGATGGTGTTATTGAAGGAAGCGTGAACGTGCGCAATTCCTTCCGCTACATTCTTCTTTACTTTCTTGCGCACTTTCGTGCTTGGCTTGGCCATACTCTGATCCTCTAAGGCGTTATAGCAAATTTACTTCTTGGCACCGGCAATCGCCTTGCGCGGACCTTTGCGGGTACGGGCATTAGTGCGAGTGCGCTGACCGCGAGATGGCAGACCGCGGCGATGACGCACGCCACGATAGCAACCCAAATCCATCAGGCGCTTGATGTTCATTGTCGTTTCACGGCGCAAATCACCCTCGACCGTGACTTTGGCAACCTGTTCGCGCAGTTTTTCTACTTCGGCGTCGGTCAGGTCTTTCATTTTTGTGGCGCCATTCACACCAGCTGCTGCGCAAATTACCAGCGAGCGAGTGCGACCGATGCCGTAGATTGCCCTTAAAGCAATCACAGCGTGTTGGTGGTTGGGGATATTGACCCCTGCAATACGTGCCATGCAGCTACCCTATCTTTTGAAAGTCGAAAATTATAACACCGTAAGCCGTTATTCTCAATCAGCCTTGGCGTTGCTTATGGCGCGGTTCGGTACAAATCACTCGCACCACACGTTTACGAATCACGATCTTGCAGTGACGGCATATCTTCTTCACAGATGCTTGAACTCTCATTATCTTCTCCTTACCTGCTTTACTATTTAGCGCGGAACACAATGCGCGCCTTGCTTAAATCGTAGGGTGTCAACTCTACCGTCACCTTGTCGCCGGGCAGGATGCGTATGTAGTGCATACGCATCTTCCCCGAAATATGACCCAGTACCACATGGCCATTTTCCAGCTTGATTCTAAATGTTGCATTGGGGAGCGACTCTTCTACTTCGCCCGCCATCTGAATCACATCTTCTTTAGACATTAGCGTGTCAACCCGCCTTTGAAGTTTGCTTTCTTAAGCAAGCCCTCGTACTGGTGGGTCATCAGATAAGACTGCACCTGCGTCATGAAGTCCATTGTTACAACAACAATGATCAGCAGTGACGTGCCACCAAAATAAAATGGCACATTCCATTTGACCACCAAAAATTCTGGCAACAAGCAAACCAGAGAGATGTACACCGCACCAACCATGGTAAGGCGCATCATTATCTTTTCAACGTAATTGGCAGTTTGCTCACCAGGACGAATCCCGGGCAAAAACGCACCGCTTTTCTTCAAATTTTCTGCAGTTTCCTTTGGGCTAAACACCAGCGCAGTATAGAAAAAACAGAAAAATATGATCGCCCCTGCATAAAGCAACACATAAATTGGCTGTCCGGGCGACAGCTTGTCGCTGATATCCTTGAGCCAACCCATTCCCGGACTACTACCGAACCATCCGGCAATCGTCGCCGGGAACAGAATGATGCTGGAGGCAAAAATCGGCGGGATCACACCGGCCATATTCAGCTTCAGCGGCAAGTACGAACTTTGCCCGCCATAAACCTTGTTACCAACCTGGCGCTTGGCGTAATTCACCAGAATCTTGCGCTGGCCACGCTCAACGAAAACCACCAACGCAGTGACGGCGATTGTGCCAAAAAACAATGCCAAAACCAGAGGAATTGAAAATGCTCCAGTACGGGCCAATTCCAGGGTACTGCCGATTGCACGCGGCAAACCGGCCGCGATACCCGCAAAAATAATCAGCGAAATTCCGTTTCCCAAACCGCGCTCGGTGATTTGTTCACCCAACCACATCAGGAACATCGTTCCGGTCACCAGGGTAATCACTGTGGTCAACTCAAACATTGGACCCGGATCCAAAACAAGTCCGTGTTGTGTTTGCAAAGCCACCGATATTCCAAATGCCTGAAACATCGCCAAGCCCAATGTGCCGTAGCGGGTGTACTGTGTGATCTTGCGGCGTCCGGCTTCGCCTTCCTTCTTCAATTGTTCAAGATGTGGAACAGCCATCGTAGCCAGCTGCATGATGATCGATGCAGAGATATACGGCATGATCCCAAGTGCGAATATGGTAAATCGCGATAATGCACCGCCCGAAAACATGTTGAACATGCCCAGAATGCCGTTCGATTGCGATTTGAACAAATCCGCCAACACTTTAGGATCAATACCAGGCACCGGAATATGCGCGCCAATGCGGAACACTACCAGCGCACCCAGTAAAAACCAAAGCCGGCTGCTCAAATCGCCGTATTTACTTTTGCTTACTCCTTTGGAAACTGAACTCACGTACTAAGCCTTTACTCGGCGATGCTACCGCCAGCGGCTTCAATCGCTGTACGTGCACCCTTGGTTGCCAGCAAACCTTGCAACTTCACTGCACGGGTAATTTCACCGCACAGTATTACCTTCACAGACAGCGCATTTGCATGCACAACACCCGCTTGTTTGAGTGCCAGCAAATTAATACTGTCTACCGGCATCTTCTGCAGATCCGACAAACGCACTTGCGCCGTGTCGTAGCGCGTCAGCGAAACGAAGCCACGCTTCGGCAAACGACGCTGCAGAGGCATTTGACCACCTTCAAAGCCGACCTTGTGGAATCCGCCGGCCCGTGACTTCTGCCCCTTGTGACCGCGACCTGATGTCTTGCCCAAACCGGAACCGATACCGCGACCCACACGACGCTTGGCGTGCTTGGCACCTTGTGCTGGTTGAATTTTATTGAGTTGCATTTGTTATGCCTCGCACTTAACCATGTAAAACACTTTGTTAATCATGCCGCGCACGCAAGGAGTATCCTCAAGTTGCACGGTGTGGTTGATACGTCGCAGACCCAATCCGCGAATAGTGTCGCGATGCGATTGCTTGGTGCCGATCAAACTTTTGATTTGCGTCACTTTGATGGTCTTGGTATTTGTTTTGGCTTTTGTCATGACTTACCCCAAAATCTCTTCAATATTCTTGCCGCGCTTGGCTGCAATCACTGACGGCGAATTCATTGCTGTCAGGCCGTTCAATGTTGCACGAACAACGTTGTACGGGTTGCTCGAACCGATACATTTGGCCAGTACATCACGCACACCTACCGCCTCGAATACTGCGCGCATCGCGCCGCCTGCAATAATTCCGGTACCTTCGGAAGCCGGCTGCATCAGCACTTTAGCCGCACCGTGCTTGCCCATTACGGTGTGGTGCAAGGTGCCATTTTTCAGACTGACCTTGGTCAAATTTCGACGGGCTTCATCCATAGCCTTTTGCACGGCAACCGGAACTTCCTTCGACTTTCCCTTGCCCATCGCCACACGGCCATCGCCATCACCAACCACGGCCAGTGCGGCAAAACCCATGATACGACCACCTTTTACAACCTTGGTGACGCGGTTCACTGAGATCATCTTCTCGATCAGACCATCATCGCGTTTTTCCTGTTGCTGCATTCTTCCTTGCGGCTTAGCCATCACTCAACTCCAATTAGAACTGCAGGCCATGTTCACGCGCGGCTTCTGCCAACGCTTTAACACGACCATGATATCGATTACCGGAACGATCAAATGCCACCTGGGTAATGCCCGCGTTTTTTGCCTTTTCCGCAATACGCTTCCCAACCATGGCTGCAGCAGCCTTGTTCCCGCCATTCGCCAAATCTTTGCGCACTTCAGCCTCAACACTGGACGCACTTGCCAGCACTTTACTACCGCAAGCAGAAATCACTTGCGCATAGATGTGAAGATTTGTACGGTTTATTGCCAAACGAATTGATTTCTTTTCAGCAATGCGTGCACGGGTTTTGCGTGCTCTGCGCTGACGCGCTTGTTTTTTGATCAACATATCCGCCTCAATTATTTCTTCTTGGTTTCTTTCAAAATCACAACTTCATCGCTATAGCGCACACCCTTGCCTTTATAGGGCTCAGGTTCGCGGAAGGCGCGAATTTCAGCAGCGACTTGCCCGACTTGTTGCTTGCTGACACCCTTCAACACGACTTCAGTTTGCGTCGGGGTTTCAACTTTTACACCGGCTGGCATCTTGTAGGTTACCGGATGGGAAAAACCCGAAGACAAGTTCAAGGTATCACCGGCAGCTT
>JBBRFZ010000083.1:0-11154 GCA_038241165.1 Burkholderiales bacterium
CACGGGGTTGTTTATTTGATGTTAGTGGGTTTAAAAAACCAGCACCAACTCAGTACAATGAGCTAAAAGTTGCTAGTGGAGAAACCGGCGGTGCTGTTTCGGATAGTTTTGTTGTGCAGATTGGAGCGTATGCAAATGCCGTCACTGCTAATCAGGAGCTCAAAAAACTTAAGAAATGGGATTTTAAGGCCTATGAAGAAAAAATTGGTGACAATATGAGGTTGCGTGTTGGACCTTATTCCGAGCGTTCCCAAGCTGAAAAAGTCAGCAAACAGTTAAAAAATCGTGGGCTTTATCCGGTGGTCTTGTCGTCTAAATAATATGGAATTGACGCTCGTATAGGTTGCCTTTGGGTCGAAAGCGTGCTGACGACAGAGTATCCTAATTATTTTTATTGGAGTGTTCAATGGGCTTGATTTTTCGCCAACGTTTCAAGATTTTCCCGGGGGTGCACCTCAATCTATCGGCAAATGGATTGAGTGTATCTTTAGGTGCACCAGGCGCAACAATTAACCTTAGTCCTAAGCGTGGAGCGCGCCTTGCCCTTGGAATTCCAGGTACAGGTCTTTCATACCGAGGGGCATTGAATCCCTTAATAAATCGAAATTCAAGCGATTTCAATCCTCAATCTTCCCCTCAAGCTAACTACGACGGGAATTCCCCTTTCCCTGGCATTACTCCATTTGATGAATATGAAGGGCGCAAAATTCATAGCGCTACAGTCGAAGAGCTAGCTTTGGTTGGCAATGCAGATTTGCAAAGGCTAATCAAGGAATCGCATGAAAATTACGAGAAAATGTCACGAGAAGTGCGCGATCTGGAAAAAACCGCAGTGGGCGCAGAACGTCTAGCTGGAATAATGGACAATATTTTATTCCGGCAATTCTTGAAGAAGAAGATTCTCAATCTTCAGCAAGAAGCAAACAGTAAAAGGCGGGAATATGATGAAGCTAAAGAGATATTTGATTCATATGGCCTGAAGCTTGATTGGAATATGGATAATGATATTCAGCAAATTTATAGCGAATTGTTTTTGGCATTTCAGGAAGCCAGCCGATCCGTAATGATTTGGGATGTCACTACAGAGAAGCAAACGAATAAATTCCGCCAGAGAACCATTGCGGACAAATTAATCGAGAGGACAGCGATTTCATTTACTTTAGGCCGACCAGTGTATATGCCAGCTGGAGTTAATGAAAGATGGAAAATGGTTCCGCAGATCAACGACGCTAGCGGATCAGTGATTTATATTTTTCCTGGCTTCTTTATTTTTTCAGGGGTATCCAATTTTGCAGTAATCGAGCCCAAAGATATTGAAATTGTATTTGGTCAAACTTCTTATCAGGAAGAAGAGAATATTCCAAGCGATACAAAAATAACTGGCCACTCTTGGAAGAAATCAAATAAAGATGGATCACCAGACAAGCGATTTAATGGGAACTTCCAGATACCAGTTGTAGGTTACGGGAAGTTTAGATTGGCGTCTAGGGAAGGCATTGAAGAAGAATATATGCTGTCAAATTTGGAGGCAACATTAAAATTCGGGCGTGCTTTGGAGCGCTTTTGTGCCTGGTTTAAGCATCATGATTATGGGAAAAATAAAGCAACCATTTTTAAGGATATGGATATGGAAAATTTGCAGCCATCTTTCAAGGAAGCGAAATCTATGGAACCAGACAAATTTATTGAGCAATTCAATACGGATCGTGAAATCCTGATGAAGCCTTTGCTTACCATAGCAAAAGAAAATAATTTTGATGCACCTGACACTCTATTTAGTGCATTTCAAAATATTGGTATTTCAATGTGCGGTGCTGACAAAGTAATAATGATTGATGAAGCTAAAGCGATCTCATTTCTTGGCGATCTTTTTCCCAATATGGAGCATATATCGTCCGAATCTTGGTTTAACTCAATGTCCGGAAAAAGTGATGATGAATGGATTGATATATCTAGCAGAGGACGACAGAAGTTTGGTGCTTTATATTTTCTGGGAATCTACGATGAAGACAATGGAACCAATTATGCTCAGACACTAAAACAGTTGTTATTCGAATTTGCACTCATCATAGCAAATGCGGACGGTGAAATTTCTTCGCAAGAAGCCACTTTTTTGCAACAATTAAAACAAGATATCTTTAAAGATAATCATTAAAAATATGGGGGTGTTGGCGGTAAATCTGAGCGCCATAAATTTTGGATATCCCCGATACCTGCCATTTGTCTATGTCGCCTTCGGGTCGATAGCAGCAGGTCAATATTTTGGAAGCAGACATTGTTGAGGAATGAATATCGGCCTAGTGCAAACGGCTGAAAAGGCCGAGAAGCGGAAGCTTGTAGCTCAAAAACGAAAGTCAAATCAGATTTAAAAGCGCGTCCCTGAATTTATTGTAATACCGGCCTTGCATCACGAATTGCGTCTGGTGACCCGAAACGTAAAAGGATTTCAACTACCCCGGGTTGGATGGCATCAATCCGTGGGGATGGCATTGCCGGTATGATCCGGAACTGAATCAATTAAGATGCTTTCCAACACGGGTGCCTTGCTCGTTATTGTGCTGTCAGTGGTATCACGTTAAAGTGCAGTTATACGAAAAACAAATCAGGAGAAGCAGCAATGATGACGTTAACCGTTCTGGCAGCACTGGCGATATTCATCATCCTTGCTTTTTTCTGTGCCTCGATCACTAGCTGGGTATTGGCCATCATGGTGGTGGTGCCGGTGATCTCTATCATGGCCCGTTTCTCGGATAACGTGCTGATCGTGATCGGTGCCGCGCTGCTTTTATTTATTATGTTCTTCGGCATTCCTTACCTGCGCCGCAATGTGATCAGTGGCGCGGTATTCAAGATCTTCCGCAAAGTCCTGCCGCAGATTTCCGCCACCGAACAGGAAGCAATCGATGCCGGTACGGTATGGTGGGATGGTGAGCTGTTCAGCGGCAACCCGGATTGGGGCAAGCTGCTGGCCTTTCCGAAGTGCGGTTTGGGTGAGCGGGAACAGTCATTTCTGGATAACGAAGTCGAGCAGCTTTGTTCCATGCTGGACGACTGGGACATCACGCATAATCGCGCCGACCTTCCTCCCGAAGTCTGGCAATTCATCAAGGACAAGGGTTTTTTCGGGATGATTATTCCGAAGCGCTACGGCGGTCTGGAATTTTCCGCACAGGGCCATTCGGCGATCGTGAGCAAAGTGGCTTCGCGCAGCGGCACGGCCGCCGTGACGGTGATGGTGCCGAACTCCCTGGGGCCGGCCGAACTGTTGCTGCAATACGGCACGGAAGAGCAAAAGGAAAAATATCTGCACCGGCTGGCCAAGGGTCAGGAAGTGCCGTGCTTTGCGCTGACCGGACCGTTCGCCGGATCGGATGCGGGCGCGATCCCCGATTACGGCATCGTGTGTCACGGCGAATTCGGCGGACAGCAGAATATATTGGGCTTACGCCTGACCTGGGAGAAACGCTACATCACGCTGGCTCCGGCTGCCACACTGCTCGGTCTGGCGTTCAAACTGTATGACCCGGAACACCTGCTCGGCGGCGAAACCAGCCGCGGCATCACGCTGGCGCTGATTCCCACCGATACTCCCGGTGTGCAGATCGGCCGCCGTCATTTCCCGCTGAATTCCGCTTTTCTCAATGGTCCCACACAGGGCAAGGATGTGTTCATCCCGATGGATTATATCATCGGCGGCACACCGCGCGTTGGGCAGGGCTGGCGCATGCTGATGGAATGTCTGGCGGCAGGACGCTCGATCTCCCTGCCGGCCAGCAGCATAGGCGGCATGAAACTGGTCGCGCGTACCAGCGGGGCATACAGCCGCGTGCGCAAACAATTCAAGGTGCCGATCGGAAAATTCGAGGGCGTGGAAGAACCGTTGGCACGCATCGGCGCACACACCTACATGGTCGAAGCGGCGCGCCGCTTCACCGCACTGGCTGTCGATCTGGGCGAGAAACCCTCGGTGATCTCGGCCATCATCAAATATCACTCCACCGAGCGCTGCCGTGTCGTGATCAACGATGCGATGGATGTGCACGGCGGCAAGGGCATCAGCCTCGGACCGGACAATTATCTGGGACGTTTCTACCAGCAGATGCCGGTCGCCATCACTGTGGAAGGCGCGAATATCCTGACCCGCACGCTGATGATCTTCGGCCAGGGGGCGATACGCTCGCATCCTTATGTGTTGAAGGAGATTGCCGCGGTCAACGACCATGACCGCAACCGCGCGCTGCACCAGTTCGACGATGCGTTGTTCGGCCATCTCACATTCGCATTGAGCAATGCGGCGCGCAGCCTGGTGTTCGGGCTGAGCGGCGGACGCGGCATGGGAACGCCGCAGGGTGAAGAAACACGGCGCTATTACCAGCAGCTGACGCGTTTTTCGGCATCCTTCGCGCTGAGCGCGGATATCGCGATGGCCGTTCTGGGCGGTGCGCTGAAGCGGCGTGAAAAGATCTCCGCCCGACTGGGTGATGTGTTGAGCCAGATGTATCTGTGTTCGGCGACTTTGAAACGCTTCGAGGACGAAGGCCGGCCTGCCGAGGATCTGCCGCTGCTGGACTGGGCGATGCAGGATTCCCTGTACCAGATCCAGCAGGCCTTCGATGGCGTGATCAGGAACTTCCCTAGCCGGTTGATGCGCCACTTGATCAGCGCATTGGTATTCCCGTTGGGCAAGAATTTTTCACCGCCATCCGATCACCTCGGGCACAAGGTCGCCGCCCTGTTGATGCAGCCCGGTGAGGCGCGCGATCGTCTGACTTCGGGTATGTACATTCCCGAAGATGAACAGGATGCGGTGGGCGCTCTGGAAGCGGCATTGGCCAGCACGCTGGCATGTGAACCCTTGCAGGTCACGCTGCAGCAGGCGCGCAAGGACGGAAAATTAAAGGCGCTGGATGAATTGTCGCGCATCGCCGAAGCGCGTGACCTGGGTCTGATCAGCGCGGAACAGGCACTGCAGCTGGAGCGCGATTATGCGCTGCGCCGCAAGATCATCATGGTCGATGATTTTGCACCGGAACAATTGCGGGCAGCGGTTCAATAACAACCACTTTCGGGGTATCCAGTCCATGAACGACTTGCGCGGAAAAACGATATTCATCACCGGATCAAGCCGGGGTATCGGGCGCGAGATCGCGCTGCGCTGCGCCCGTGACGGCGCGAATCTGGTCATCACCGGCAAGACGGTGACCGCACACGCCAAATTGCCCGGCACCATCCACAGCGTGGCCGCGGAAGTTGAGCAGGCGGGCGGCAAGGCGCTGGCGATCCAGCTGGATGTGCGCGACGAGCAGGCGATCCAGGCCGCCGTGGAACTGACCGTGAAAACTTTTGGCGGCATCGATGTGCTGGTGAACAATGCCAGCGCGATCAACCTGACGCCCACCCTGGATACCCCGGCAAGAAGGCTGGACCTGATGTGGGATGTGAACATGCGCGGAACATTTCTGATGTCGCAGGCCTGCATTCCGCACCTGAAAAAATCCGCCAACCCGCATATCCTTACGCTGTCGCCGCCGCTGAACATGGATGCGAAATGGTTCGGGCCGCATGTGGCTTATACGATTTCAAAATACGGGATGAGCATGTGCACGCTGGGCATGGCGCGCGAATTTTCCGCGGACGGCAGCGGGGGTAAAGGTATTGCGGTGAATTGCCTGTGGCCGCGCACCACCATCGCCACCGCCGCGATCCAGTTCAACTTCCCCGAGGCTGTCATGCGTGCTTCACGCAAGCCCGCCATCATGGCGGATGCTGCGCATGCGATTCTGACGCGTGACAGCAATACTTGCAGCGGGAATTTTTTCATCGACGAAAATGTGTTGCGCGAGGCGGGTGTGAGCGATCTTGAACAATATGCAATATCGCCCGGCACCCCGTTGTTTGGCGACCTGTTTCTGGATTGAGGGGATGAAAATGCCGAGTGGTATCGATCACTATATCAAACCGGAAGAAGCCGTCACGCTGTATGGCCTATTCATCGAACGGGCGAAACGCACGCCCGACTCCGTCGCATACCGATATTTCGACAACAGCCAGGAAGTCTGGCTGGCGCTGACCTGGGCGCAGATGCGCGACCAGGTTGCGCGCTGGCAGGCCGCGTTGTTGCGCGAAAACCTGGCGGCAGGCGACCGCGTGGCATTGATGCTGCGCAACTGCCCGCAGTGGGTCATGTTCGAACAGGCGGCGATGTCGTTGGGCCTGGTCGTGGTGCCGCTGTATACCGTCGACAGGCCGGACAATGCGGCCTATATCATCGACAATGCGCAGGCCAGGGTATTGCTGTTTGAAACCGCTGAACAATGGCAGGAGATGCGCTCGGTGCGCGACCAGCTCGGCTGCGTGCAACGCATGGTCAGCCTGGACAAGATCACCGCGGCAGACGAACCGAGACTGAGCCACGCAGACGAGTGGTTGCCTGCCGAAGCGGTGCTGCAGGCTGAGCGACCGCGCCAGCGCGACGAACTGGCGACCATCATTTATACCTCGGGCACCACCGGCAAGCCCAAGGGCGTGATGCTGTCGCACCACAACATTTTGTACAACGCGTATGCATCGCTGAACACCTTCAGGGAAGGCCTGGACGGCACCGACATCTTCCTGTCCTTCCTGCCGCTGTCGCACACTTTCGAGCGCACTGCAGGTTATTACATGGCGATGATGGCCGGTGCGGCAGTGGGCTATGCACGTTCCATCGCGCTGCTGGCCGACGACATGAAAATCATCCGCCCCACGGTACTGGCTTCCGTACCGCGCATCTATGAGCGTATCTACAACGCGATCCACACAAAGCTGGAGGAAGGCCCGCCGCTGACGCACAAGCTGTTCACGCTCACCGTGGATGTCGGCTGGGACCGCTTCGAATACCGGCAGGGGCGCGGTGCGTGGACGGCGAAAATGCTGTTGTGGCCGCTGCTCAAAAAATTGGTGGCGGCCAAGGTGATGGACAGGCTGGGCGGGCGGTTGCGCCTCTCGGTCAGCGGCGGCGCCGCGCTGCCGCCCAAGGTATCGCGCCTGTTCATTGCGCTGGGTTTGCCGCTGGTACAGGGTTATGGCATGACAGAGACCAGCCCGGTGGTGTGCGTCAACCGCGTCGAGGACAATCGTCCCGCCACCGTCGGTCCACCGCTGGCAGGCATACAGATACGCATCGGCGAGCAGAATGCGCTGCTGGTGAAAGGGCCGTGCAACATGCTGGGCTACTGGAACAACCCGGAGGCCACCGTAGCGTTGATAGACAAGGACGGCTGGCTCAATACCGGCGATACCGCCAGCATAGGCCAGAGCGGTCACGTCACCATCACCGGCCGACTGAAGGAGATCATCGTGATGTCCAACGGCGAGAAGGTGCCGCCTGCCGACATGGAAGAAGCGATATTACGCGACAACCTGTTCGATCAGGTGATGGTCTACGGCGAAGGACATTCCACGCTTCTGGTACTGGCGGTGTTGAATCCCGACAAATGGAAAGAATTCGCACAGCAGGTGGGCGTGCGCGCCGATATGCCGGAATCGTTGCATGACACGCGCATCGAGCAACAGGTATTGGAGCGCATCGCCGAGCAGATCAAGGGATTCCCCGGCTATGCCAAGGTACGCCGGGTATTGCTGCAAACCGAACCGTGGAGCATAGAAAACGACATGATGACACCCACGCTCAAGCTCAAACGCGCAAAGGTGACGGTACATTTTTCCGAACAGATAAAACAACTTTATGAAGGACGTTAATCTTGAGTGATCACCCCCATACCACTTTGCCCCAGCGCGAGCCGACAATCCGCGTCGCGGCGATGCCATCCGACGCCAATTACACCGGGGACATGTTCGGCGGCTGGCTGATGGGGCAGGTGGACATCGCGGGCAGCATCCCGGCATTGCATCGGGCCAAGGGTCGTGTTGCAACTGTCGCGGTGAATTCCTTCGTGTTCAAGCAACCCATCTTCGTCGGCGACCTGGTGAGTTTCTACACACGAATCCTGAAAGTGGGAACAACCTCGATCACTATCGAAGTCGAGGTCTATGCACAGCGAGATCCCGCCAAGCCGGTGTGTGTCAAGGTCACCGAAGCGACGCTGACCTATGTCGCGGTGGGTGATGACCGCAGACCCCGGGTGATTCCCCCGGAGGATTGAAAGAATAACAACAACCAGCCACAGAGAATGCGGGCCAGTGGTCCCGGTCCGATTTTCTCTGCGGTACCTGTAGATTGAAAGTGAGGATATTGATGAGTATTTTACATATCAGGAAAGTTGCCGTGCTGGGTGCGGGTGTGATGGGCGCGCAGATCGCCGCGCATCTGGTCAACGCCAATGTCGAGACGCTGCTGTTTGATCTGCCCGCCCCCGAGGGCGATGCCAGCAGTATCGTGAACAAGGCGCTGAACGGCTTGAAGAAGCTCGAGCCCAGCCCGCTGGCCAGCCCGTCCCGGCTCGCATACATTTCGGCGGCGAATTACGGAGAGGATCTGGAGCGGCTGCGCGAATGCGACCTGGTGATCGAGGCAATCGCCGAGCGCATCGACTGGAAATCAGACCTGTACCAGAAGGTCGCGCCTTATCTGGGCGCACAGACGATCTTTGCCAGCAATACTTCCGGACTGTCCATCAACAAACTTGCGGAAGCCTTCCCGGAAAATCTGCGCCACCGCTTTTGCGGCATCCATTTCTTCAACCCGCCGCGCTACATGCATCTGGTCGAGCTGATCCCGTGCACCGGCACCGAGCCATTGCTGCTCGACCAGCTGGAGGCGTTTCTGGTCTCGACGCTGGGCAAGGGTGTGGTGCGCGCCAAGGACACCCCCAACTTCATTGCCAACCGCATCGGCGTGTTTTCGATGCTGGCCACCAAACACCACGCACAGGCTTTCAATCTCGGTTTCGACACCGTGGATGCGCTGACCGGGCGCTATCTCGGCCGCCCCAAGAGCGCGACGTTCCGCACGCTGGACGTGGTCGGCCTGGACGTGTTCGCGCACGTGGTCAACACCATGCGCGAGAATCTCACCGACGATCCGTGGCACAAGCATTTCCAATTGCCGGACTGGTTCGAGCGGCTGGTCGACCAGGGTGCGCTCGGGCAGAAGACCAAGCGCGGCATCTACCAGAAGATCGGCAAGGAGATAAAGGTGCTCGATCTGCACACCGAGGAATATCGATTGACCGAAAGCGACGTCGATTATGCGGTGAAGGAGATATTGCGCGAACGCGACTGGGCGAAGAAGCTCGCCGGTCTGCGCAACAGCCAGCATCCGCAGGCGAAGTTCCTGTGGGCGACGTTCCGCGACGTGTTCCATTATTGCGCGCTGCAACTCGAGTATATCGCCGGCAATGCGCGCGACCTCGACTTGGCGGTGCGCTGGGGATTCGGCTGGGACAGCGGCCCGTTCGAGATATGGCAGGCGGCAGGATGGCAAAAGGTGGCCGGCTGGATCGCCGCAGACATCGCGGCGGACAAGGCGATGTCCGATGTCCCGCTGCCGGAGTGGGTAACCGACCCGATCCGCACCGGCGTGCATACCGCACAGGGTTCCTATTCGCCGGCCACGGTCAGCTACCAGCCGCGCTCAACTCTGCCGGTCTATCGCCGCCAGCCATTCCCTGACCGACTGGTCGGTGAAACGGTGCAATACGGCGAGACCATCTTCGAGACCGACGACGTCAGGATGTGGTTCACCGGCGACGACATCGCGATACTCAGCTTCAAATCCAAGATGCACGCGATCAGCAACGAGGTGCTGGACGGCATGCTGCGCGCGATCGACGAGGCCGAGGCGCATTTCTCCGCGCTGATCATCTGGCAGACAGAAGCGCCGTTCTCGGCCGGTGCGCACCTGTTGCAACTGATGCAGGGCGTGCAGGAATCGGCCGACGCGCCGTCCACGGGGTTGTTCGACAAGTTGAAGAGCTCGGTGAACCGCGTGAAGTACACCGTCGCGGGCGGCGGCGGGCTGGGTAATATCGTCAACGCGGCGGTGGGCAAAGTACCGCGCGTCGAAGAAGTGATTGCGAAGTTCCAGCACGTGTCGATGCGATTGAGATACGCGCAGGTGCCCACCATCGCGGCGGTATACGGCCTCGTGCTCGGCGGCGGCTGCGAATTCTCGATTCACTGCACGCGCATTGTTGCCGCGCTGGAAAGCTATATCGGCCTGGTCGAAGTCGGCGTCGGCGTGTTGCCGGCAGGTGGCGGCTGCAAGGAAATGGCGCTGCGCGCGGCGAACGAAGCCCGCGGTGGCGACATCTTCCCGCACCTGAAGCGCTACTTCCAGCAGATCGCGATGGGCGAGGTCGCCAAGAGCGCCGAACTGGCGAGGGAGATGGGCTACCTCAGGCCGTCGGACCGCATTGTGATGAACCAGTATGAGTTGCTGCATGTGGCGAAGGAGGAAGCCCGCGCGCTGACCGCCACCGCCTGGCGTCCGCCGTTGCAGCCGCGCCAGATACCGGTGGCGGGGCGCCCCGGCATCGCGACACTGAAGGCCGCGATGGTCAACATGCTCGAAGGTGGTTTCATCTCCGACCACGACTACGACATCGGCTGCCGCATCGCCGAGACGATGTGCGGCGGCGACGTGGAAGCGGGCACCCTGGTGGACGAACAATGGCTGCTCGATCTGGAACGCAAGAATTTCATGGAATTGCTGGCGACGGAAAAAACACGCGCACGAGTCGAATACATGCTGAAGAACGGCAAGCCGTTGCGGAACTGATGGCGGCCTGATGTTTTTCGGACTGGTCTATATACTGGCCTGAACGTAACTTGCGAGGTGGATCATGAAAATCGAAGTCGGCTCATATGAGGCAAAAACAAAACTCCCTGAATTGCTGCGTCAGATAAAAAACGGCAAAAGTTTTACAATAACCAATCGCGGCGAAGCCATTGCGGATCTGGTGCCCAGTGTTGGCGCGAAAGCGAAGGACAAGGCTGCTGCGGTGGATAGACTCAAGGCTTTTATGCTGGCTGATCCGGTGCGTGGCGTAAATATCAAGGCGCTTATTGAAGAAGGGCGCGCGTGAATCTGGTACTCGATAGTTCGGTGACCATGCGCTGGTTCTTCGGCGACAGCAAGCCGCAGGAATTGGTCTATGCGGGAAAAGTGCTGGACGCAATTAGAAGCGCCAGTGCCATTGCGCCAGTGACTTG
>JBBRFZ010000084.1:0-10863 GCA_038241165.1 Burkholderiales bacterium
GGCCAACGTTGAAAATATCTACTTTTCGACACAGGCGAATGCGGCGGGCATTCTTGAAGCACTGGACTATTACCGATTTTATGAGGACGAGGTTGAAAACGCCACACCATGAAGCCGCTGCTGCTATGCACCGACCTCGACCGCACGTTGATCCCCAATGGTCCTCAGCCCGAATCCCCTACCGCCATGGCGCGATTTCGGCGGCTGGTGCATTGCGACGAAGTGACGCTGGTCTATGTCAGTGGTCGGCACCGCGCCCTGATCGAACAGGCCATTGCTGAATTCGACCTGCCGCAACCGGATTACGCCATCGCGGATGTCGGGTCGACCCTTTACCAGATCGATTCGAGCGGTTGGCATCTGTGGGATCAATGGGATGCGCAGATCGCACCGGACTGGCAGGGTTTATCACATGATGCGCTACACACATTATTCAGTGGGTTTCCGATACTCAAATTACAGGAACCCGAAAAGCAGAATCGCCACAAGCTCAGTTATTACGTTTCGCTCGAGGCCGACCACCCGCAATTGATGAGGCAGATGGACGAGAAATTGCAGCAAGCCGGCATCAAAGCCAATCTGATCTGGAGCATCGACGAACGGGCCCATGTCGGATTGCTGGATATCCTGCCGGCCAGCGCCAACAAGCTGCATGCCATCCATTTTCTGATGCAGCAAACAAGCTTCTCTCTGGAAAACACGGTTTTTGCTGGCGACAGCGGCAATGACCTCGACGTACTGCTCAGTAACATTCCGGCTGTTCTGGTTGCCAATGCCGACCCCCTGATTAAGGCGTCGCTTGAAACGGCACACCAGGACGACCTGTACCGTGCCCAGGGCACCTACCTGGGCATGAACGGTAACTACAGCGCCGGCATTCTTGAAGGGGTTGCGCATTTTCGACCGGATGTCGATACCTGGCTACGCGAACAACACTGATTCAAGCCGCGCGCACCGTGCGGCTCCCTATAGAAAACTTGAGACTCAATATGTACGAACAGGCTTCCCACGCGCTTCTGAATGAAATTCTGCACAAGTTGAATCCTGAAATCGGGCGCAGCCGGCTGCGCCATTTTTACACCCGGCTGGGCGCGAACTTTTACGCCATCCATTCCCTGTTCCACCTGCTGTACGGTGATCGTCCCGACTTCAAGGAACAGATGGTCAACCTGGTCGAGGCGCTTGCGCTGCGTTACATCGAGCGTTCCCCGAATCTGCGGAAACTGGATCTGGCACGGGAAAAAGACTACAACTGGTTCCTGAGCCAGAAATGGGTCGGCATGGCGCTGTATTGCGATCGCTTCGCCGATGACCTGAAAGGCTTGCGCACGAAACTGCCTTATCTGCAGGAACTGGGTGTCAACATGCTGCACATCATGCCAATACTTGATTGCCCGCCGGGCTTCAGCGATGGCGGTTACGCGGTGCGTGATTTCAAAAAGATCGATCCCCGTTTCGGAACCACGGCCGAGATCGAGGCGTTGGCCAGCTCACTGAAGAAACGCGACATGCTGCTGGTCCTCGATGTCGTGGTCAATCACACCTCGAACGAGCACGAATGGGCGCAAAGGGCGCGTCAGGGCGAAAAGAAATATCAGGATTACTACTACGTTTTCGATGACCGCGAGACCCCGGACATCTACGAAGAAACCATGCCGGAAGTATTTCCCGGCAATGCGCCCGGCAATTTCACCTGGGATGCCGAGATGGGCAAGTGGGTGATGACAGTGTTCAACAACTACCAGTGGGATTTGAACTATCGGAACCCGGCGGTACTGATCGAAATGATAGACATCATCCTGTTCTGGGCGAACAAGGGAGCGGACATCCTGCGACTCGATGCGGTGGCGTTCCTGTGGAAGAAGATCGGCAGCACCTGCCAGAACGAACGCGAGGCCCATCTGCTGCTGCAGCTGATGAAAGATTGCTGCCAGGTGACGGCACCCGGTGTGCTGTTCATCGCGGAAGCTATTGTTGCGCCCAGCGAAATTGCCAAGTACTTTGGTGAAGATGCGATCAATGCAAAGGAATGCGAGATTGCTTATAACGCCACATTCATGGCATTGCTCTGGGATGCGGTCGCGACGAAGAATGCAAACCTGCTGAATCGGGGAGTGAAAAACCTGCCGGAAAAGCTGTCACGTGCGACTTGGCTCAACTATGTGCGCTGCCACGACGACATCGGTCTGGGTTTCTCCGACAACGATGCACAACTGTCCGGTTATGACCCGGCCCTGCATCGCCGTTTTCTGACCGATTATTTCACCGGAAAGTTTTCCGGTTCGCCCGCCCGGGGCATGCCGTTCGGCGACAACCCCAAGACCGGCGACGCACGTATCTCCGGTTCACTGGCATCGCTGGTCGGACTCGAAAGTGCGCTTGAAAGTCAGAATGAAGAGGCTATAGATACCGCAATCAAGACCATAGTACTGCTACACAGCATGATACTTTCGTTTGGCGGAATACCATTGCTTTACTACGGCGATGCGATCGGTACGCTCAACAGCCTGGAATACCTCGCCGACCCGTTCGAACGAGATGACAATCGCTGGGCGAACCGTTCGCATTTCGACTGGATCAAGGCGGAAAAGCGCAATCAGCCCGGCACGGTGGAATTCCGCATATTCAACGCGCTGAAAAAAATGATCGCGTTGCGCAAGGAGACGACGGCATTCGCGGACTTCGACAATCGCCAGTTGCTTGCGGTGGATGATCCCAACCTGCTGGTTTTCTCCAGAATTGAACCGCAAAACAGTGACAATAGAATATTGGTGATTGCCAATTTCAACCTCGAGCCGCAGACGCTGCCTATCGCTGAGTTAAGACCGCACGGTTTTTTCCAGCATGAAGGAATGAAAGACCTGTGCTCGGGCACACTCGTGCCGGCGGAAAACGATGCGATCGTTATTCCTCCGTTGACCAGCTATTGGTTGACCGACTGGCGCGAAAGAAAAGCGCGATGACCGGCGATATGCCGCAGGATAAAATCGATGAGTGCACTTTGGGTTAAAGTGTACTCTTCGATTGCGGCAACATGGTTGTTTCGCTGCGTTTGCCCACTTCTTCTGGATTTTTATATGCGCATGGCTACCTGGAACGTCAACTCGCTGAAAGTGCGCCTGCCGCATGTGCTGGACTGGCTGAATGAAAATCCGGTCGATGTATTGTGCCTGCAGGAAACCAAGCAGCAGGACGGCGATTTTCCGCAGGCGGCATTGCAGGAGGCGGGTTACCACAGTGTGTTCAGCGGGCAGAAAACTTACAACGGCGTGGCGATCCTGAGCCGCGCACCGGGTCATGATGTGCAGCACGGCATCCCTGATTTTGGCGACGACCAGAAGCGCGTCATTGCAGCCACCTACGGCGATATCAGGGTAGTCGATGTTTATATTCCGAACGGACAGAGTCCAGATTCCGACAAATACCAATACAAGCTGGCATGGCTCACCGCGCTGCATGACTGGCTGAAACAGGAGCTGGTGCGTTACCCTAAACTGGTCTTGCTGGGCGATTACAACATCGCGCCGGAAGACCGAGACGTGCACGATCCGGTCGCATGGCAGGGCAATGTGCTGGTCAGTGAACCGGAACGTGAGAAGTTCCGCAGCCTGGAGCAGCTCGGCCTGCACGACAGCTTCCGCCTGTTCGAGCAGGCGGAGAAATCATTCACCTGGTGGGACTACCGGATGATGGGTTTCCGCCGCAACCACGGTTTGCGTATCGATCATATTCTGATCAGCAAACCGCTGGTGGCACAATGCAAGAGTTGTGTGATCGACAAAGAGCCGAGGAAGCTGGAGAGGCCGTCGGATCATACCCCGGTGATTGTGGAACTTTTGTAGGAGCGGCCCGGGGGATAAAGATCGCACTTCAACCCGGCTGTGTGCCTTCATATCCCTCGATGATGACCAGGTCCATGGTGGAAACCGGCTTGCGCAATTTGATTGCTTCCTGGTATTCGGGTGATTTCCAGCAATCGATGGCTGCCTGATAGCTTGGAAACTCGATGACTGCATTGCGGGTGCGGCTTGTACCCTCGGGATTCTCGAATTCACCGGCGCGCACCAGAAAACGGGCACCGTACTTTTTGAAAGGCTCGGCATTGGCCGCAACATAGGCCAAATATTTGTTCTGGTCGGTAATGTCGGCACGTACGATCCAGTAGCCTTTGGGCATGATTTTCTCCTTTACGGTGGTGCAAGGCGGAACAAGTCAACTTTACGGCCTATTGTACTTTTATTTCACCATCCTCTTGGTAAAGCCGGTTAACCATTCGCCCCAAACATCATCCGCTTCGCGACAAACTTTTTCACGAACGGCAGGCAGTCCAGCGCAGTGAGTGCGGCGGCGCGGCCGCCGCTGACCAGCGGCAGGTCATTGGAGAACAGCCGCACCAATCCATCGGTAAAACGTATTCCGGCTTCGCGGTCGGTGCGGCGCTGGCCGCAGTAGGCGGCCAGCATTTTTTCTGTGCCCAGCGCTTCCGGGGCCGCATCGAGTATTTCCTGCGCAAGTTCCCATGCGTCGCGAAGTCCCATGTTGAATCCTTGTCCCGCGACCGGGTGCATGGTTTGCGCGGCGTTGCCGAGCAGCACGACATGCGGCATCGGTGACTGCTGCGGGGCGCGCCTCAGGCCGAGCGGAAAGCAGGTGCGTTTGCCGACAGTCAGGAATTCCCCAACACGGTCACCGAAATGCTTATGCAGTTCGTGCAGGAATTTTGCATCGTCCCATGCCTGCATTTCCTGTGCTGCCTGATGCGGCGCAGTCCATACCAGTTCGTAACCTTTCTTGAACGGCAACAGCGCCAGCGGCCCCTGCGGCGTGAAACGCTCGAACGCGGTATTTTTCCGTGGCGAGGAACAGGTGATATGTGTGATCAGCGCACTCTGTCCGTAGTCGCGCACTTTCGGGGGATATTGTTGTGCCAGCAGCTTGCCGCCGTCGGCTACAACCGCGAGACGGGTCTGCAGGGTGTGCCCGACACCATCCTGCAGATAGTCGATAGTGGCGTGGTCGTCCGAGTTGATCAACTGCGTGACGCTCGCACCGTAGATGGAAGTAACATCGCACTGCTGCAGCGCACCGGTCAACGCATCCTGCAACCCCGGGTAGGGCAGCACATAGCCGAGATCCGGCACATTCAATTCTTCGGCATGCAACACGGCGCGGCCGAAACTTTGCTTTTGCGAAATATGGATGGTGCGTATAGGTGAGATATCCTGCAGCGTATTCCATATGCCTAGACGGGCGAGCAGCAGCCGGCTGCCGTAAGACAGGGCCAGCGCACGCGCATCCTGACTGGCGGAATCCGCCGGGCGCGCTTCCAGCACGCAGACCCTCAGCTTGCTGTCGCGCAGGGCCAGCGCCAGTGCCGCGCCGACGGGGCCGCCACCAATAATCGCGATGTCATAGTTGCAGCATTGCTCAAGCTGCTGTGCGTCCAAATTGCTGTGTCGCGTGCTCACTTACTCCTCGCCTATCCTTATGGTATGTCTCGTTGTGCGTTGCGCGGCTTCTTGCACTTTGGCCTGCTCGCGACGCTTGTTCAATGCCTCAACCGGCGTTGCTTACTTTCTCATCAACTCTTCGATGTCCGCTACCGTTTTTGCCGCGGCATCGGTCAACACTTCATTGCCTTGCGCTGTGATCACCACATCGTCCTCGATGCGGATGCCGATGTTCCACAGTGCCGTGGGCACATTATCGGCGGGCCGAATGTAGCAGCCCGGTTCAACGGTCAGCACCATGCCGGGTTGCAACGCGCGCCAGTCGCCGCCGGTCTTGTAGTCGCCAACGTCGTGCACGTCCATGCCCAGCCAGTGGCCGGTGCGGTGCATGTAGAATTGCTTGTAGCTCCCGCTTTCCAGCACGCTATCCAAGCTGCCGTGACACAGCTTGAGGTCGATGAAACCCTGCGCCAATACACGCAGTGCGGCATCGTGCGGTGCGTTCCAGTTCTGCTTCGGTTTTGCGGCATCAATCGCGGCGGTCTGGGCGGCCAGCACGATTTCGTACACGTCCTTTTGTTCCGCGCTGAATTTCCCGCTGACGGGAAAGGTGCGCGTGATGTCCGAGGCATAACCGTCCAGTTCGCAACCCGCATCGATCAGCAGCAGATCGGCGTCGCGGAGCCTGGCGTTGTTGCCCACATAGTGCAATACACAGGCATTCGCGCCGCCCGCAACGATGGATGTGTAGGCGGGGTGGCGTGCGCCATGACTGCAGAACTCATGCAGCAGTTCGGCTTCGACCTGATACTCGAATTGTCCCGGGCGGGTGAACTGCATCGCGCGTTCATGGGCACGGGTGGAAATCGCCGCGGCACGGCGCATGATGTCAAGCTCGTGCTTATCCTTGAACAGGCGCATTTCGTTGAGCAGGCCGCGCACGTCGCGGATCTCGTCCGGCGCGCGGATGCCGCCCCTGATTTTCTCCCGGACTGTGTGGCGCAAACTGAGGATACGCTGATCCCATGCGCCATCATGGCCCAGCGGATAATATAGTGCGGGCTGATTGCCCATCAGTTCGGATAACTTTTCATCCAGTTGGGCTATCGGATAAGCTGCGTCGAAACCGAGCTGCTCCTTTGCGGCATCGGGACCAAAGCGGTGACCATCCCAGATTTCGCGCTCGAGATTTTTTTCGCGGCAAAACAGGATGGATTGCGGTTCGTCTCCGGCAATCAGTACCAATACTGCTTCCGGTTCGGTGAAGCCGCTCAGATAATAAAAATTGCTGTCATGGCGGTACCCATAATGAGTATCTGCATTACGCGCCACTTCCGGCGCTGTGGGGATAATGGCGATGCCCCGCTGCATGCTCTTCAGCAAACGTGCGCGGCGTTGGGAATAAATTGTGGGGTCCATAATCATGGCGCATTGTGCAGTGTAGAAGACGTTTTTTGCAATGTACAAACTTGGCTGTCGAGTTCGGCCAGCCGCTCTGGTGTGCCTACATCCACCCAAAGGCCCTGATGTTGTTCGCCGCTGACATTGCCGAGCGCGATTTGTTCGCGCAGCAGCGGAGCCAGAGGTGCGATGCTGCCGCGCGGGATATGGGCGAACAGGCCGGGCAGGTAGATACCGATACCGCTGAAGGTGAGTCTGGGCGTGCTGTCAGTAATGCGCTGTAGTTGCAAACCGAAGTCACCGTCAGGATGCTGTGGTGGATTGCTTGCCAGCACCAGATGTGCCGAGTCGCCGTTGGCCCGGAGCGCTGCAACACGTTCCGGCAGATGCCCGAAATCATAATCACAGAATATATCGCCGTTGATCACGGCAAAAAATCCGTCACCCAGCAGCGGCAACGCGTTGGCGATGCCTCCCGCGGTTTCCAGTGCTTTTGACTCGGGAGAATACTGAATCCGGGCGCCCCACCGGCTGCCGTCTCCCAGGCTTGCTTCGATCTGCGCACCGAGGTGGGCGTGGTTTATCACAAGGTCGCGTATCCCCGCGCGCACGAGTTTTTCGATGTGCCAGACGATCAGCGGTTTGCCGGCGACTTTCAGCAGCGGTTTGGGTGTCACGTCGGTGAGCGGGCGCATGCGCTCGCCGCGACCGGCAGCCAGTATCATAGCGATCATTGATTTACGGCTTTCACGTTTACGCTTACTCCCGCGAACAGGATAAAGGCGGATGGGGGAAGATGCACAGCATCATTCAAAATGTACCGCCCTCTTGATTGATACGGGGCTCCAATACATTGAGCAGATTAAGCAAGGGTTTGAGGTCGATATAACGCTCGCATGCGGCGCGCAAGTACGACATGACCAGCGGCATATCCTTCAGGTAAGCTTCCTTGCCGTCACGGTGATACAGGCGGGCGAAGATGCCCAGTACCTTGAGATGGCGCTGCACCCCCATCCATTCGTAATCGCGGTAGAACTCGGGAAAGTCATTGTGTACCGGCAGGCCGGTTTTGCGCGCATTTTCCCAGTAGCGTATCAGCCAGTCGATAATCTCTGCTTCTTCCCAACGGATATAGGCATCCTTGAACAGCGAGACCAGATCGTAGGTGATCGGGCCGTGCACGGCATCCTGAAAATCCAGGATGCCCGGGTTGTTCTCCTCAAGCCGCATGAGGTTGCGCGAGTGGTAGTCGCGGTGCACATAAACACGCGGCTGTGCAAGGTTGTTGGCGAGGATGCGGGCGAAGACTGTTTCCAGTTTGGCGCTCTGCGCGTCGCTGAGCGCGACATTCAGGTGCTTGGCGATATACCACTCCGGAAACAAGCGCATCTCGCGCAGCAACAGTACTTCGTCATAGGGAGGCAGCTCGTTTTCACGCGAGGCGAGCTGGATCCTGATCAGTGCGTCTGTGGCGTCGCCATACAGTACACGCGCCGTGGCTGGAATTGCCCCATTCAGCGCCTGCAGGTAGGTGGTGTTGCCGAGGTCGGACAACAGCAAAAATCCCTGTTCCAGATCCTGCGCATAAACATGGGGGGCATGCGTTCCGGCATCTTCGAACAGTTTGGCAATGTGCAGGAAGGGGCGGCAGTCCTCGAGTTCCGGCGGGGCATCCATTACGATGCGGTTTTGCCCGTTTGCAAATGTTGCGCGAAAGTAGCGACGGAAGCTGGCATCGGCCGAAGCGGGGGCAAGCGTGAATGGTTCATCGGGGAACAGGCTGTTCAGCCATTCGTCAAGTTGTTGCTGGCGTTGCATATCGGGCTTTAGGTATGGACTTAATGTTAAACTGGCAGGAGTTTATCATCTTACTATTTGCTGCGCGTTATGCGGTTTCGATTCAAATATCCTTTCATTATTCTGATGTTCTGCGTTGCGCAACATTCTTACGCGGGCGAAGACATGCCCGCTTCAGGCACGGACACCCCCCCTCCGGCGCTGACTGGCGACGAACAGCAGGGCCCCGCCGTTATTGAGGCGGACAAGCTGGTGGGGAAAGCGAACGATCAAATCAAGGCGACCGGGAATGCGACGATAAGCCAGGACGGGAAGTCGATCCGTGCCGATACCCTGCTCTTCAACCAGCACACCCACGAAATCGATGCGAGGGGCGCTGTGCTACTGAATCAGGGCGGTAATACCATGAATGGACCGCACCTAATGTTCAATATGGACAAAAACAGCGGGACTATGGAACAACCGCAATACTATCTGAAAGAGAATGCTGCGCGCGGTTCCGCGGATACACTGCATATACAAGACCGCCTGCACTACAGCCTGGACAATGCCACCTATACGACCTGTCCGGCAGGGAATCAGGATTGGCAGATGAGCATGGGCTTGCTGGAGATCGACCGTGACCGGCAGGTCGGTGTAGCCCATAACGCACTGGTCGAGTTCAAGGGAGTGCCAATCCTGTATTCGCCATGGATGGACTTCCCGCTGAATGGTCAGCGCAAATCAGGATTCCTGGCACCGATTTTTGGCGGTACGAGCACGGGCGGCAGTGAAATTACATTGCCCTTTTACTGGAATATCGCGCCCAATTTCGATGCGACGATTTCTCCGCGGATAATGACCAAGCGCGGCCTGATGCTCAACAACGAGTTTCGCTATCTCGAGCCGAGTTTTAACGGCAAGCTGGAAGTTGACATGTTACCCAATGACAAAATCACGCGAACCAGCCGTTCGTATTTCAGCCTGAAACACGACCAGGCACTGGCGAGCAACTTGACTGGCTATGTGAATTATTCACGCGTCGGGGACGATAATTATTTTCGCGACCTGGGCAATGCAATAAGCACCACCTCGCAGGTCAACCTGTTGCAGGAAGGCGGGGTTAACTACAGCGGCGGCTGGTGGGATGCGATGGCGCGCGTACAGCACTACCAAACCTTGCAGGACCCGGCCGCGCCGATTGTCGTGCCTTATGCCCGTTTGCCGCAATTGACGCTCAATACACGGAATAATTATGCCGGCGCAAATATCAATTTTGCCGGAGAGTTTGTGGATTTCAGCCATCCCACCCTGGTGAACGCCACGCGCCTTGTGCTTAACCCCAGTGTCAGTTATCCGCTGGTAAATACACCCGCATATTACGTGACCCCGAAGGTGGGGGTGCATAGTGCGTATTACACATTGGGCGCGAATAATACCGGGGCAATGTCAACTTTATCGAGCACCGTGCCCATTTTCAGTGTGGACAGCGGCGTTGCTTTCGAGCGCGAGTCAAATATGTTCAATGATGCCTATGTGCAGACGTTGGAGCCACGCGCATTTTATGTGTATGTGCCATACAAGGATCAATCGCAATTGCCGAATTTCGACACGGTACAGGCTGATTTCAGTTTTGCCCAGATGTTCATGGAGAACCGTTTTTTTGGTAATGACCGTGTCGGCGACGCCAATCAGCTCACGTTGGCGCTGACCTCGCGTCTGCTGGAACAGGGGAGCGGAGCGGAACGCCTGAAGGCAATGATCGGCGAACGGTTCAGTTTTACTTCGCCCCAGGTAAATCTGGTTGCGCCCACATCCACAACCAACAAGTCGGATATATTGCTAGCACTTTCCGGACGTATGACCACGCATTGGTCGATGAACAGCGAGTTTCAATTCGATCCCAACCAATCGCATGTGCAGCGTTACAACATTTCAACGAGCTATCGCCCGGAGCCAGGCAAGGTACTTAATCTGGGCTATCGTTTCTCACGCGGAACATTCGGCGCGCTGATTCCGGGCGGGATACCTACCCCCACCGGCTACACCACGATAAACGGGATAACTTACCCTACCATAGGCGGGGTACCTTACTCGATAATAGGCGGTTTGCCTTACGCCGTTAATATGGGCGGGCTGCGCCAGGTCGATTTTTCCACACAATGGCCGCTATTCGGTCGTTGGCATGGGGTGGCGCGCTGGAACTATTCCCTGCAGGATTCCAGAATTCTGGAGA
>JBBRFZ010000085.1:0-10738 GCA_038241165.1 Burkholderiales bacterium
GGCGCTACCTTGACATGAATGAGTTCGACCAATGGAAAGCAGCAAGAGGAACACCCGTTGATGGCGCAAATGTCGTCGCCATCAGCGGTTAAAAACGTCAATTTACCGAGGCGAATTTACAGCAAAAAATGGACTTGACCATCAGGTTATCCGATACGTTAAGTTCCTTAAGCGTGGCGGCAAGGTCTTCCACCTCAGCATCGAAATGAGAATCGTTAAGGCCCCTTTTCACGAGATGCTCATGGCCTTTTCTCATGTCCATGCCGGTGTAGTTGTTCGGTCCGCCAAAAGCCATTGTCAGAAAAGCCTTTTGTTTGATTACCTGTTTTTCCATATCCACATCGTCGAAGAGCCCCTTGATGCGGTCATCTTTCAGAACCTTACGATAAAAAATGTCCACTGCGGCATTTACAGCACCTTCACCACCAATTTCGGTATACAGACTCATATCTATTCTCCAAACTATTTTGAACTCGCTGCCCGATGTTTATGGCAACATTGATTAATACCAACTCAGGATTCGTATTTGGGGCACCTTTTGACAAGCACAACCTTAATATATATCCTAAATACAGGTTAATTGCCTGTTATTATCACTGTCAAGATTAATGCGAACCACGTTACAACAAATCTGATACAGATCAACCAGATGCTTTTAATAGTCGACAAACAAAGAAAAATGCGGCAACTTGATTTGAATTTTGAGCCGGGTGCACATAAATGCGATCACGCCACTGATCTTCTCAAAACCTTGTTACTACAAGAGAGCATAAAATGCGTCTAACCCTGTACACCGATTATTCGTTGCGCGTGCTGATGTATCTTGCAAACAAGGAAGAAGATGAAAACGTGACGATCACTGAACTGGCCGACTTCTACCAGATTTCGCGCAACCATCTGGTAAAAGTGGTACACAATCTGGGACTCGACGGCTATATCCTGACCACCCAGGGAAGACACGGCGGACTCAAGATCGCCAGGCCCGCAAAAGAAATTCTGATCGGTGAAGTGGTACGGTCGACTGAACCGGATTTCGATTTGCTCGAATGCTCCAACCCGATCACGGACAAATGCGTGATATCCAGTTCCTGCGGCCTGAAGTCCGTGATAGCCGATGCACAAGCGGGTTTTCTGGCCGTGCTCGACAAATACACGCTGGCCGACATAACCAAGGAGTCAAAGAAAGCCATCCCCTCGTTCAAATCCATCCCGATCGTTCACAACTGAAGTGTATATAAATTCCAAGGAATGAAACTACGCTGGAATCTTGTGCTTTACGCAGCCTGCACCGGAATTTGATCCTGTTGCGCGATGATGCGGTTATGCTCGTCCACATAAACAAGTTGCGGATGGAACTTTTGCAGTTCCAGTTCGGAATACATGCCATAACTGGCGATGATGAGCAGATCACCCGGCTGTGCCTTGTGCGCCGCCGCACCATTCACCGAGATGATGCCGGAACCGCGTTGTGCGCGTATCGCATAGGTGGTGAAACGCTCGCCGTTGGTGATGTTGTAGATGTCGATCTGCTGATATTCTCTGATATCGGCCGCATCCAGCAAATCGTCGTCGATCGCGCACGAGCCTTCGTAATGCAGCTCGGCGTGCGTGACATGCACCCGGTGCAACTTGGCTTTAAGCATAATTCTTTGCATGAGACACCTCTCAATCAGGGGTGGTAATTATATATCACCGTAACGCCCACAAAACCATTCATGCACTTACCTCAATGTTATCAATCAAGCGGGTATTCCCCAGCTTTGCCGCGGCGAGTATCACCAGGTCACGCTGACCCTGAGTTGCCTGAAGCAGATCCGACTGGTTGCGCACTTCCACATAATCCACCGACCAGCCTCGCGCGGACAGTCTCTCGGTTGCCTGTTGCTGCAATCGCCCAACATCGCGTTCTCCCTGCAGCATGGCCTGGCGCAGTTCCTGCAGCATCTGGTGCAGGAAAACAGCCTCGGCTCGTTCAGACTGGTTCAAATACTGGTTGCGCGAACTCAGTGCCAGACCATCCTCGGCTCGCACGGTCTCCCCGCCGACAATTCGCACCGGCAGATCAAGTTGCGCAACCATCTGGCGGATGATATGCAATTGCTGATAGTCCTTCTTGCCGAACAGTGCAACCTGCGGCTGCACGATGTTCAACAACTTGAACACCACTGTCGCCATGCCGCGAAAATGTCCGGGACGGGTGGCACCTTCCAACTCATTGGCGATGGGCGGCGGCTCGACGAACACTATCTGTTGTGCGGGATACATCTCGTTGACTGACGGCGCAAACACAAAATCCGCCAGACCTTGCAGTTTGGCGAAATCAGCTTCCAGCGTGCGCGGGTACCTGTCGAAATCCTCGTTCGGCCCAAATTGCAAAGGATTGACGAAGATGCTCGCCACGACACAACTGCCATGTCTGCGTGCGATCCTCACCAGATCGAGATGGCCTTCGTGCAGATTGCCCATCGTCGGCACGAAGGCGATGGCAGTTTCGCTACGCAGGCGTGCGCGCAAGTCGGTGGCGGTAGAAATGATTTGCATTTATTCGGTCGTCAGAAATTCGTAGGGTGGGCAAACAAAAACGCTTCCCACCCTACACAATTTTGAAGCCAATAAACCTATATAACCGCGAACCAGGAACTTGCTCTAGACATGGAAAGCCTAGATGGTACTTCGACCCGACCTTGACATCTGCGGTAAGAAGACCGCTTATTTTGGTACCTTTCTTGTCGTAATGATACGGCATCAAGCTCTTAAGTTTAGTTTTGATGTCGCTGGATTCAAACAGGCATTCTTTTTCACCTCTATCCTTAGCCTCTTTGTCGATCAGAAGGGCAGCTATGTAATTAGCCCAAAGCTTAAATGTGGTAGCGTTATTCATATAAATTTTCTTCTGAGCAGCATTATTGATGTACTTCTCACCGAATAGCTGACGTACTTCCTCATTAGTCAAAGTTGCCGAATATCCATCGAGCAGAACGGTTGAAGAAATGGGCTTTCTATCCTTCGCTGAATTGGACACTCCATACTTTTGCGCAATGTCCTTTTGACCTACTTGCTCTGGAAATTCCAATTCTTCTGGCTGGAAAAGGCCAAGCATTTCCAAGTCTCTTTTATTCTTAAGATGCGCCAAAAGAGTTGATACGGAAACTTCCTTCCACGCAATCCCATGGTGGTCAAGTGATCTGCGAAGATTAGGAGGTACTCTGTTGCCGATGAGCATGACTCTAATACTTGGATCATCAGGGGAAAGTAACATGTCTTCGTAAGACATCACTTGTCCAATATGTTGATCCTTAATTGGACCTACTTTAAGTTCAATAAGAAGCTTGCGCTGGTAAGCATCCTCAAAAAGAAGATCCATGCGTCTGCCATACATACTCACCTGACGACCCTTAATCTTCAGTCCATCCTCAATGAGCTCTGGGTACTTAGCCAAAACTGTTTCAAATGTTTGTTCGTCCATACGACCCTCTAGATATCACAATGAAAAATACCGGGGACGCACCACGGTTTTCATTTCAAACTCCAAGCAATTTCACCTTCAATATCTTTCTCAACGCAGCCGCTGCGCCGACCAGCGTAAGGTCTGAAGGTGTTGACTGAGGCACTTCAGCTACTTGCGAGTTATGCGAGGTTTCACATTCGCCGACTTGGCAATTTCCACTAGCCCTAGCAACGCTTGATTGACGGCCGCACCATTGGGGAATGCCTTGGCAACCTGGGGCGTGAGCACGACTACATTCGATGCGGCTTTGACTTGTTTTGCATATTTTCCGCGCGTCATTTTGCCGAAATCTTCGCGGCGATATTCGGGGCGCAATTCTTCAACGGTTTTCTCAGGCTTCTTCATAAAATTTCCTTTCAATTCGTGCTGCAGGTCTTGCGCTGATGATGCGGATATGTCCGGTGCGTTCTACATGAGAGATAACCAGTAACCGTCCGGCAGATGATACGCCAAAAGTGACAAAACGATGCTCCCCTCGCGAGTGATCCGGATCGTTGCCTGTAAGCGACAAGTCATCTGCAAATGCGGTGGATGCTTCAGCAAACGTTACACCGTGCTTGCGCAGATTGGCGGCAGCTTTGTCTTCGTCCCATTCAAATTTCATCAGCGGGTCTTCCTAAAATGAATGGTACCTTCAATAGGCCAAACAATTTGCCACAGCTTTCAGAAGCTATGTTCTGTGCCAGGAAACTCGCCTATCTTCACTTCACGCACATAGCGCGCCACCGCGTCCGCGATGGAGACCGCACCCTGCATATAATTCTTGACGAAACTGGCTTTTTTGTCCGGATAGATATCCAGCATGTCGTGCAGCACCAGCACCTGACCGGAACAGTCTGCACCCGCACCGATGCCGATGGTGGGTATGGTTAATTGCCCGGTAATCTCGGCAGCCAGCAATGCAGGGATCGCTTCCAACACGATCATGCCCGCACCGGCCCGCTCCAGTGACACGGCATCTTCCAGCAATTTTCGTGCGGCAGCGGATTCCCTGCCTTGCACCCGGTAGCCGCCCAGCTGGTGCACAGATTGCGGTGTCAGCCCGAGGTGCCCGCACACAGGAATGCCGCGCTCGGTGAGGAAGCTCACTGTCTCAACCATAGCTGCGCCGCCTTCCAGCTTGACCATCTGCGCTCCCGCCGCCATCAACTGCACAGCGTGCGCATAGGTTTTCTGGGGGCTGACCTGAAAAGTGCCAAACGGCATATCGCTGATGATGAACACCTGACTGGCACCGCGCGCAACACAGGCGGTGTGGTAAACCATATCGGCCAGCGTAACGGGCAGCGTGGATTCATGTCCCTGTAACACCATGCCGAGCGAATCTCCGACCAGCAGCACGTCTATGCCATTGGCCTCAAGCAACGCAGCGAAGCTCGCGTCATAGCAGGTCAGCACGGCAATCTTCTCGCCTTTGCCGTGCATGGTTTTCAATTTGGTCAGTGTGGTGCGCATCAATCCCCCCGGCTAAAAAATTCGCGCGGCCCGCGCATTTCCTCGATACGTTTCAACAACAGGGTGAAATCATCATCCCCATCGACAAAATTCAGATGTTCGCTATTCACCATCAATACCGGAGCCGAATCGTAATGATAGAAGAAATCGCTGTAGCTTTGTGACAGGCGATGCAAATAGCTTTCGCTGATACCGAGTTCGTAGGGTTGCGCCCGGCGATACACGCGCCCGGCCAGCGTGTCAGGCTCGGCCTGCAAATAAATGACCAGATCGGGCACGGGCGCCTGCAGTTGCAACGACCGGTAAATCTGCTGGTACAGCGCAAACTCCTCTTCATTCAGATTGAGGCGCGCAAAAAGCGTGTCCTTGTCGAACAGATAGTCCGCAACGGTGCTCTCGCGAAACATGTCCATTTGCGCAAGATCGCGGACTTCATTGCCGCGCTGGAACAGAAAGAACAATTGGGTTGCCAGCGCATAGCGCGCCGGATCCTGGTAGAACCGTGCAAGAAAGGGGTTCTCATCGGGTTTTTCCAGCAGCGTGGAGGAGCCGGTGTGCTGCGCGAGCCGATGCGCAAGGCTGGTCTTGCCAACACCTATCGGCCCTTCCACGACAATGTAGCGATACTTGTCAAACAGCATTGTGTATCCTGTCCAATACCTGATCCTGACATTTTTCAAGAGCCCGCTCTGCCTTTCCGACACCGGGTATGCTGATATCGGGCGAGATCTCCAGCAAAGGCTGCAACACGAAAGCACGCCTGTGCATCTGCGGATGGGGAATGGTCAGCCCATGCTCGTGCAACTGCACATCGCCATACAGCAGCACATCCATATCCAGCGTGCGCGGCGCGTTGCGGTAGGTGCGTTCGCGGCCATGCTGATGCTCGATGTGCAACAGCGCCTTCAACAGGGCATGCGGCGTCAAATCCGTTTCGATTTTCGCCACCGCATTCACAAAATCCGGCTGAACCTGTAAATCGGGCAGGTCCGGACAGTCCAACGGCGCGCTGCGATATAACGAAGACCGGGCGGTCAATCGCGTTTGCGGCAATTCGTCAAGGTCGGCAAAGGCGCGTTGCAGCTGGCTGTGCGGGTCCTCAAGATTGCTTCCCAACCCGATAAAAGCGATGTGGGACATTACGCTACCGGCTCGTTCTCTGCCGATACTGCAGGTTTCTTGCGAGGCTTGCGGCGGCGGCGTTTTTTCTCGTCGGCACCCTCGGGCTGCAACATTTCCGTCTGGCGCGCGGCACCTGCATCCTGGAACTCGTCCCACCACAAGCCAAGCTGTTCGTCCACTTCACCGCTGGCGCAGCGCAACAGCAGAAAATCGAATCCGGCACGGAAGCGCGGCTGTTCGAGCAAGCGGAACGGACGCTGTCCGGCGCGTTGCTCGAAACGTTGTTGCATCAGCCAGATTTCTTTCATCACCGCATCCTGGCGATGCGGGATAGCGAGTTGCGCCCTCTGCTTGGCCAGCACTTCGTCCATCGCCTCGTGCATTGCACCCACCGGGCGTGCGCCTTGCCGAACGCGCAGATTCCACGCCGCCAGCACTTCATGCCACAACAATGCGGCAAACAGGAAGGCCGGCGAAACCGTCTTGTCCTGGCTGAGACGCTCGTCGGTGTTGCGCAATGCCAACATGATGAATTTCTCGCCCACCGGCTGTTCCCAAATCACATCCAGCAAAGGCAACAGACCATGATGCAGATTCATCTTGCGCAACTGCTGGATGCAGACCAGCGAATGGCCGGACAACAGCATCTTCAGCACCTCATCGAGCAAGCGCGCCTTCGGCACGTTGTCGAGCAGGGATTTCATCCTGGCAATCGGCGCGGCAGTAGCCGCATCCAGTTTGATGCCCAGCTTGGCAGACAACCGTACCGCACGCAGCATGCGCACCGGGTCTTCGCGGTAACGCACCAAAGGGTCGCCGATGATGCGCAACAGGTGGTTGCGGGTATCGGCATAACCGCCGTGAAAGTCGTAAATCTCCTGGGAGGACGGATCATAGAACAGCGCGTTGGCGGTAAAATCGCGACGCGCCGCATCCTGCTCCTGGTCACCGAATTCGTTGTCGCGCAACAGGCGTCCATGTTCGTCGGTCTGCGCATCCTCGGCTTCGATCATGCGGCGAAAAGTCGACACTTCCACCACCTCCTCGCCGAACATCACATGCACCAGTTGAAAACGACGCCCGATGATGCGTGCGCGGCGGAATAAGCGGCGAACCTCTTCCGGCGTGGCATTTGTCGCAACATCGAAATCCTTGGGTGTACGACCGAGCAACACGTCGCGCACAGCGCCACCCACCACATAGGCCTGATAGCCCGCCGCCTGCAGGCCGTCGGTGACTTTCAGCGCACCGTAGCTGATCTGTTCGCGTGGCACGCCATGCAAACTGAACGGAATCACCTGGGCATTTCCCACCATTTTGGTTTTGGCAGGCTTATGAAATACACGCTTGAGGAGTTTTTTGATCATGCAGTCTTTAAAATTGGGCAATTCCGCGAATGGAATGCTTCACGGTCGGGTGAAGAGCGCGGATTATACACTGCAGGATTGGCTAAACGGACAGGCCCAGAAGCCAATGACCGTACAATTGTTCCGCCATGCTGTTTAAACCCGGCAACTTGTCGTTCATCTGTTGTTTCATCTCGCTTACGGACTGCACTGCGGGACTGGCGCTGTTGGCCGCCACGTCATTCGCAGCCTCCGTACACCAGACGGCGACCATTCCGGCAGTCATCTCGACATGGCATTGCATCGCCAGGTGTTTTCCGATGGCATAGGCCTGGTTACCGCAATACTCACTGGACAACAAATGAACCGCCCCCTGCGGCAAGGCGAAGGTCTCGCCATGCCAGTGGAAAACCGTAAAGTTCTGCCTGTCGCCAAACCAGGAACGCGCGATGTCATTGTCGGACACCTGCACCTCGCCCCAGCCGATTTCCTTGACCGGGTTGCGGGACACCACAGCACCCAATGCCTTGGAGATCAGTTGCCCGCCCAGACAATGCCCCAGTAGCGCGACATCTTTGGCGACAGCATCGCGGATCAATGTCAACACCTGCGGTATCCATGGCAGGTCATCGTTGACGCTCATCGGCCCACCCATGAAAACCAGCCCGGAATAAGCCGATGCATCCTGCGGGACGGCATCACCTGCATCGATCGCGATCACTTCCCAGGGAATTTCCCGTTTATCGAAAAATTGGGTGATGTAACCGGGACCTTCCCTGTTGGTATGGCGAAAGATGGCTATGGGGTTCATAAATGCAGGAAGAGTTAAGGGAGAATGGACCGCACCTGCGGTGCTTAAGGGGAAATACCAGACCCGCTTTTACCCTTCACCCTTCCCTCTTCTCTCTTCTCGTAATTATTTCGTCTTGTCCCGCTCGATCAGCGCGTACGCCGAATGACAACACGCTGCGCAGCGGCTTGTTGCGGTGCAGGCTCATGGGCGTAGCGCGTTATGCTGGAGCCGTTGTGTACCAATGATTCTGCTTATCTCGCTCAATCAAAGCATAAGCTGAATGATTGTGTATCGACTCAAAGTTCTCCGATTCAACCACATAGGCATCAATGCGCTTGTCTGCATCGAGCACAGCCGCCACATCGCGCACCATGTCCTCGACGAATTTCGGGTTGTCGTAAGCCAGTTCGGTGACGAATTTTTCGTCCGGGCGTTTCAGCAGGCCGTACAACTCGCACGAGGCCTGTTCTTCCGCGATACGGATCACGTCTTCGATCCAGACGAATTCGTTGGTGCGTATTGAAAGTGTGACATGCGAACGCTGGTTATGCGCGCCGCGTTCGGAAATCTTCTTCGAACACGGGCACAAACTGGTGACAGGCACCAGCACTTTCATCGTGATCTGGTTCTTCCCGTTTATCGTTTCGCCGATCAGCGTGACATCATAGTCGAGCAGGCTTTGCACGCCCGACACCGGAGCGGTCTTGTTCACAAAATACGGAAAACTCATTTCTATGTATCCGGACTTCGCTTCCAGTCGCTTTACCATCTCGCCCAGGATTTTCTCAAACGATTCCACAGAGATTTCACGTTCATGCTGGTTCAGTATCTCGACAAAACGCGACATGTGCGTGCCCTTGAAGTTGTGCGGCAGATGCACGTACATATTGAAAGTTGCAATGGTGTGTTGTACACCGACGCTTTTGTCCTTGACCTTCACCGGATGGCGTATGCCCTTGATGCCGACCCGATCGATCGCCAAATGGCGCGTATCGGGTGAACTTTGCACATCGGGAATAAAATCTGGCTTGGGACTATTCATAGCTGACTTCCTCTTGGATTAAGGTTTGAGTATGCGAAATATTATAACCAATCCCGACGAAATTACTAGGTTAATTTATTTTTAATCATCAAAATCAAACCATTGGCATCAAGTCCGCAATCTGCCAGCATTTGCATAGGGTCGCCCTGCTCGATGAATCGGTCCGGCAAACCGAGTTGCAGCATGGGAATGGAGATGCCGTGCAGTTGCAAAAGTTCTGACACCGCGCTGCCCGCCCCGCCTTGCACGGTATTTTCTTCCACCGTGACCAGCAACTCATGATCGCGCGCCAGACGCAATATCAGTTCGGCATCCAGCGGCTTGACGAAACGCATATTGGCCACTGTCGCATCGAGTTGCTCCGCTGCAACCAGTGCCGGAGCCAGCATGCTGCCAAATGCAAGAATCGCCACCCGCTTGCCTTCACGTCGCAACTCACCCTGGCCGATGGGCAAGGCACTCATTTCGGGATTGACAGCCACCCCCGGTCCGGTGCCGCGCGGATAACGCACCGAACTCGGTGTATTCAATTGCAGGGCGGTAAACAGCATCTGGCGGCATTCATTTTCGTCCGCCGGTGCCATCACCGTCATGTTCGGGATACAGCGCAAATAGGAAAGGTCGAAACTGCCCGCGTGCGTTGCTCCGTCCGCACCGACCAGGCCACCGCGATCGATCGCCAGAACCACCGGCAAATTCTGGATCGCGATGTCGTGGATAAATTGATCGTAAGCGCGCTGCAGGAAAGTCGAGTAGATCGCCACCACCGGCTTGAACCCATCGCAGGCCAAACCTGCCGCAAAGGTAAGCGCGTGCTGTTCGGCGATACCCACGTCGAAATAGCGATCCGGAAACTGCTCGGCAAATTTTGCCAGTCCCGAACCTTCGCTCATCGCAGGCGTAATCCCCACCACACGTTCGTCCTGTGCCGCGATGTCGCATAACCACTGGCCGAACACTTGCGTGTAAGTCGGCTTGGGGATATTCCCGTCGTCATTGACCTGGACCGGTTTGGGGACGATGCCCTGGGTGCGGTCGAACTTGCTTACACCGTGATACAGCAGGCAATCCTCCTCGGCCAGAGCGTAGCCCTTGCCCTTCTGCGTAACAATGTGCAGGAATTGCGGGCCTTCGAGTTTGCGAATATTTTTCAGCGTATCCAGCAACACATTCAGGTCATGCCCGTCGATAGGACCGATGTAATTGAAGCCGAATTCCTCAAACAGCGTGCCCGGTATCACCATGCCCTTGAAGTGTTCTTCAGCTCGTTTGGCGAATTCCAGCACCGGCGGCATACCCTTCAACACCTTCTCGCTTCCGCGACGCATCGCCGCATAGAAGCGTCCCGACATCAGCCTGGCCAAATAATTGTTCAGTGCACCGACCGGGCGTGAGATGGACATGTCGTTATCGTTGAGTATCACCAGCAGGTTTGCATCCATCGCACCGGCATTGTTCAGTGCCTCAAAGGC
>JBBRFZ010000086.1:0-10598 GCA_038241165.1 Burkholderiales bacterium
TGGATCTCGAGGAATGTTGACGAACTTCACATCCGGTTGAGTGCACCGGCCGGATGTTGAAGGCATCAATTTCCGCAAAATAGCCAAACAGCGATATCATGACCGCGAAGAAGTGACGGTGTATTTGACGCGCGCCCAACATTTGCCGACCCCGATTAAACTACCCATTTGAATTCCACATGAGCGAACACCATTCACACCGCACCGGCTTGATTGCGGCTTTTTTTGCGCTTTGCATCTGGACCGGTTTCATTCTGGTCAGCCGCTATGGCGGCAAGGGTGTATTGACCGGCTGGGACGTGACCGCATTGCGTTTCGGCGTGGGTTCGCTAATCGCGCTGTTTTTTCTGCCGCGCGTGACTTTGCCGCCTTATAAAGTGATCCTGCTGTTTTCGACGTTCGGCGGGATAGGCTATTCCGTCGTTGTATATGCCGGCTTTCGCATGGCACCGGCCGCCCACGCGGCCGTGTTGCTGCCCGGTGCGCTGCCGTTTTCCACCGCCGTGATCGCCTGGTTGTGGCTGCGGCACAAACCGTCACCCTCGCAACGGATCGCATTGCTGCTGGTTTTTATCGGCATCGCGTTGACCTCAGCCGATACGCTGTTCCATGGGGCACGCCTGACCGGCATGCAAATGCTGGGCGACATGCTGTTTCTTAGTGGCTCCGCTATATGGGCAGTGTTCACACTGCTGCTGCGCCGTTACCCGGTGCCGCCACTGACTGCAGCAGTCAGTACGACTCTGGGCAGCGCGATTCTGTATTTGCCTGTCTGGTGGTTCTTCCTGCCCAGCACGATGTCCCGGGCACCTGTTGCCGAAATTGCGATACAGGCGGCCTATCAGGGCATACTGGTCGTATTCGTCGCGATGCTGCTCTACACCTATGCAGTCCGTAGTCTAGGCGCCCAGACGGTGACACTGCTGATGGCCATCGTGCCCGGCCTGGCAACTGTCGCCGCAGTACCTATCCTGGGTGAGCCGCTTTCCCCGTACACAGTGGCAGGACTGAGCGCAGTCACGATGGGCGCTATGCTGGGCGCACGGATTAACCAACCCAAAATGGCCTGAGCCATGTCGCCCGGGCAATTGCCGGACAATCGTGTCAAACGCTGATATCGCGTTTGCGCAACTCATAATAGGCGGCCGACAACAACAGGATCTGCGCGCAGAAAAGAACGATACCGCCGCGACCACGATGGCCAATACCGCATCTGCATACGGATGATAGTATGGCCCCGCTGTGTAGAATGTCCAACCTGAATCCAGACCCGGAGCAACGCGCATGAATATTTTGCTGGAGATATATCAAAAGCTCAAGGATGCAGCCACAGTTGCGTGGTTCTCCATTGCCAACACGCAAATCAACCTGATCCGGGTGGTCGGCTTGTTGTTCATATTGACGCTGGTCTGGCGCATCGGCGTAATGATCGAAAAAATCATCAACCGATTCGGGCGCGAAAAGGGCCATGCGATGACTCCGGGCTGGTACGCGCTGAGCCGCATAAGCCGCTACATGATCTGGATAATCGGGTTTGCGGTCGGCCTCAGTTACATCGGTTTCGACATGGCCAGTTTCACCGTGATCGGAGGCGCAATCGGAGTCGGAGTCGGGTTCGGGCTGCAAAACATCATCAGCAATTTCGTGTCCGGCATCATCATCCTGATCGAAGAGATCGTAAAGGTCGACGACTTTGTGGATCTGCAGTCCGGGGTGATGGGCAAGGTGACTGAAATCAATTTGCGCTATACGCGGGTCACGACTTCCGACCTGATCGATATCATCGTGCCCAATTCGGAATTCATCACCGGCCGGGTCGTCAACTGGACACTCGGAGAGCGGGTACGGCGTATTCATGTCCCGTTTGGTGTTGCTTACGGCGCCGACAAGGAACTGGTCAAAGAGGCGGGTATCGCTGCCGCAGCCAGCATCACCGACACCGTGCTAGAGCCCGGTCGCGAACCCGATGTATGGCTGGTCGGATTCGGGGACAGTAGCCTGAATTTCGAACTGGTGGTGTGGGTGGGGCCCAGCACGATCACGTCACCGGGAAAGACCCAGGCGGTATTTCTGTGGGCGATCGAGGACGAACTCAGGAAACGAAACATCGAAATCCCTTTCCCGCAACGGGATTTGCATATCCGTTCTGGAACGCTGGCAGTCAGGCTGGACAAGACCGGCTGATTCTGGGGAAATGCGCTGCAAAGCGGCATGCCGTATTTTGTCCGGACGAACTTCAATTCGATCAATCGGGGAAAAGAACATGAGAAAAATAATTGTCGCATGCACGACCTTGTTGGGCTTGTGTGCGATCCTTGGTCTGACGAGCATAACGGCATCAGCGGCTGAAAAGACCGAGTTGAGGGGTACCGGCCATTTCAGCGTACCCGGATGGTTCAAGCACTCATTCCTGGACATGCCCGATGATGTCGCCGAAGCATCACGGAACGGCAAACGGCTATTGCTCTATTTTGGACAGGATGGTTGTCCATACTGTGCCGAACTGTTCAATACCAATTTCAGTCAACCACATATCGTGGATTACACCCGCCGGCACTTCGATGCCGTCGATTTGAATATATGGGGTGACCGTGAGGTAACCCATTTTCCCGGTAACAAGATGACGGAAAAGCAACTCGCCGAGAAACTCCAGGTCTGGTTCACACCCACCATACTGCTGATCGACGAACAGGGCAAAATCGTGTTGCGCATTAATGGTTATTACCCGCCCCACCAGTTTCTCGCTGCGCTGAAGTATGCGGGTGAAAAACAGGAAAGGAAAATGACGTTCCCTGAATACTACGCCAGGCTTGACCCGCCGCGTTCGAAAGGCGTGCTCAATCCGGAACCTTTCTTTTCAAAACCGCCCCACAACCTGAACAGGATCGCTTCCGCCAAACCGCTGGCCGTGTTTTTCGAACAGAAGGATTGTGCCGGTTGCGACCGGATGCACAGCAACATTCTGCACGACCCCGAGACGCAGAAGCTGATCCGGAATTTCAACGTGATCCAGCTGGATCGCTGGGCCCATACCCCGGTGATCACCCCCGATGGGCGCCAAACCACGGCGCGCGATTGGGCAAACGAACTCAAGGCCGCATACGTACCAAGTGTGGTTGTGTTCGATGCCGGAAAAGAAGTGATCCGGATTGAGGCCTTCATGAAAAGCTTTCATTTCCAGCCAGCTCTGGACTATGTCTCCTCGGGAGCTTACAAAACACAGCCAAATTTGCAGCGTTTCATCCGCGGGCGGGCTGATGCGCTGCGCGAACGGGGCGTGGCCGTCGATATCTGGAAGTGATTGATACAAAACGGCTGGAGCAGATGACCCCGGACTGGCGTTTAGCCTCGTCACACCCGGTACGGTCAGTCTTGAACTGGCTGCCCATCGGGTCGAAGCGCATCCAGTTTCGCGATAAAACTCTCCAGCTCCTTCGGCAATGGCGCAACCAGCCGCATCGGCTCGCCCGTCAACGGATGTGCAAACGCAATACTGTAGGCGTGCAAAAACATGCGCTTCAGCCCCTGTTTTGCCAGCAGCTTGTTGCGTGCGAAATCGCCGTACTTGTCGTCGCCGGCAATCGGAAAGCCAAGATGTGAAAGATGAACGCGGATCTGGTGGGTGCGTCCGGTCTTGAGCTGCGCTTCGAGCAGGGTATAGTCCGGCCAGCTCTTTTGCAGCGCGAAGATGGTATGCGAGGCCTGCCCACCCTCCCTGACCATCACGCGCTTCTCGCCCTGCGCGGTATCGAATTTGTGCAACGGCAGCTTGACGTGTTGCTTGACGTTCTTCCATTGCCACAGCACCAGCGTGAAATAGCGCTTGTCGCTGTTCCCTTCGCGCATGATTTCGTGCATCGCAGTCAACGCGGAACGCTTTTTCGCCAACAGCAACACACCGGAAGTTTCGCGGTCCAGCCGGTGCACCAGTTCGAGGAACTTGGCCTGCGGACGGGCGCGGCGCATCTGCTCGATGACGCCGAAGCTGACCCCGCTGCCGCCGTGCACCGCGACACCGGACGGCTTGTTCACCACCACCAGCACGTCATCCTCGTAAATGATCGGGAATTCAACCGCCGGGATGTGGGTCTGCTCGACCCCGTGCTTTTCCGCCACGCGGATCGGCGGGATGCGCAACAGGTCGCCCAGCTTGAGCCGATAGGTCTGGTCGATACGCTTCTTGTTCACCCGCACTTCGCCGCGCAGGATGCGATAGACATGGCTTTTGGGCACCCCTTTGAGATGCTTGAACAGGAAGTTGTCGATGCGCTGCGCCTCGCCACTTTCGTCGATTGTCAGAAAAGTGACAGAATCTTTGCTTAAACCATTCATTTTGCTTATACTTCGCCGCTCGCGCGTTTTGGATTGGGTAAGTTTAGGGATATAAATCCCCGCCAAAGATTTTTTGGCACAAGCGACGGCGCAATGCGCCGCCACCCTTCCAGCCGCAGCCCGGTTAATATCGCTCACCGGAACCAGCAGTGATAGTAATAGATTTACGCGCTCAAAGCACCTGTGGATTTTACGTGTTGCAGCCCCGACAATATTGATTCTGGGCTACACACCCCCTAAGGGACTTCTGCACCGGTCGGCGTAGCAAATGCAGTGATGCACCTGCAGCCACCGATACCCAAGTCCCGAAGAACGATTTTTTTGACCGGCTAACCTATAGAGAACTGAATTGACCAACCGATTGCACTTTACAAGACTGTTTGCACGATTGCTCACTAGATCACTCATCTGGGACGCCTAACCGCGTGTAGCCCGGTCTCGCCCGTGTCAGAGCGCGGGAGACAATAAAATGAAACGCATGTTATTTAATGCGACACAACCGGAAGAACTCCGTGTCGCCATTGTTGACGGTCAGAAACTCATCGACCTTGACATTGAAACCGCCGGTAAAGAACAACGCAAGAGCAACATCTACAAAGCTGTTATTACCCGTCTCGAGCCCAGTCTCGAAGCCTGTTTCGTCGAATACGGCGGTAACCGGCACGGGTTTCTGCCCTTCAAGGAAGTCGCTCCCCAATATTACCAGTCTGGCAGCGGCAACCGCCCCTCGATCAAGGAAGCCCTGCGCGAAGGCCAGGAATTGCTGGTGCAGGTGGAAAAGGACGAGCGCGGCAACAAGGGTGCTGCATTAACCACCTATATCAGTCTGGCCGGCCGTTACATCGTGCTGATGCCGAACAACCCGAGCGGCGGCGGCGTATCGCGCCGTATCGAGGGCGAGGAACGCGACGAACTGCGCCAGGTTCTGTCGCAAGTCGACGTGCCGCAGGGCATGAGCATCATCGCGCGCACCGCCGGCATCGGCCGCAATACGGAAGAACTGCAATGGGATCTGGATTACCTCAAGCAATTGTGGGATGCCATCGAGGGCGCGGCCGAATCGGAACAGGCGCCGTCGCTGATCTATCTGGAAAGCAGCCTGGTGGTGCGAGCCATCCGTGACTACTTTAATCCCGAGATCAGCGAGATTCTGATCGACACCGAAGAAGTCTACCAGCAGGCCCTGGCGTTCATGAGCACGGTGATGCCGGGCAACGTGAACCGCATCAAGCGCTATGTCGACGACGTGCCGCTGTTCTCTCGTTTCCAGATCGAGCACCAGATCGAGTCCGCGCACGCGCGCGAAGTGCGCCTGCCTTCCGGCGGCGTGATCGTCATTGACCATACCGAAGCGCTCACCGCGATCGACATCAACTCGGCGCGCGCCACCAAGGGTGGTGACATCGAGACCACCGCGTTCAACACCAACCTTGAAGCGGCGGAAGAGATCGCGCGCCAGTTGCGCCTGCGCGACCTGGGCGGCCTGATCGTGATCGACTTCATCGACATGGAAAGCAACCGCAACCAGCGCGAAGTCGAGGAAAGGTTGCGCGATTCGCTGCATTACGACCGCGCCCGCGTGCAGACCTCCAAGATCTCGCGCTTCGGCCTGCTGGAATTGTCGCGTCAGCGGCTGCAGCCCAGCCTGAGCGAAAGCAACTATATGCCCTGCCCGCGTTGCAGCGGCATAGGCCATATCCGCGGCATCGAGTCTTCCGCATTGCACATCCTGCGCATCATCCAGGAAGAAGCGATGAAGGAAAGCAGCGTGGCGATCCACGTCCAGGTACCGGTCGACGTGGCGACCTTCCTGCTCAACGAGAAACGCTCCGACATCCACCGCATCGAATCGCGCCTGAAAGTCGGCATCACGCTGATCCCCAACCCGCATCTGGAGACGCCCAACTACAGCATCAGCCGCATGCGCCAGGATGACCTGAATGGCGACGTTCAGGCCAGCTACCGGATGGTCGAGAAACCGGCCGAAGAAAAACCGCTGACTACCGCACAAGAGCAGCAGAAAGCCACCCGCGCGCAAGCCGTAGTGCAGGGCGTCACCCCGATGAAAGCCGCCCCGATGAAAGCCGAGGCAGTGCAACCTTCGCTGTTTGGAAAAATGCTTGCCTGGTTCAAGTCATTGAGTGAGGAAGAGCAACCCCAGGTCAAACCGGCGCAAAGCAGGCCGCGCAACGCACCACGTCCGGAGCGTGGTGAGCGTCCCGAAGGCGGCAAACGGCGCGGGCGCGGAGAACGCGGAGAACGCAGCGAAACCGGCGGCAACCGTAACCGCAATGAACCGCGCAATGGCCAAAAACCTGCACAAGCCGAAGCCAAAACACAGGAGCCGCGTCAACCGAGGCCGCCGCGTCCACCGCGTGGCACCGGAGAAGGTACCGGTCCCGCCAGAGAAACTTCCCGCACAGGCGGCACGACACCCGTGGCGAATGCGGAAGCCGGAGAAAAACCGGTGCTGGAAAGCCAGGTTGCTACTGCCGCGTTGGAGCAGGTTGAAGCAGCCAGTCCGCCGCGTGAAGGTGGTCGTCGTCGCGGACGCCGTGGCGGTCGCAAGGAACGCGAACATCGTGAAAATGCGGCAGCGGCAGCTTCGGAAGCAAATGATGAAGCCGACATCGCTCAGCAATCCTTGGAGCAGATGGATACCGCACCGGTCAGTAAAGGGCCGACGGAATATATCGCCTACCCGGATGGATACGTCAGGCCTAGCGAACACATCGCCATGCCGACAGTCTACGCACCCAGTCTCCCCGCGGTAATAGAGCCAACCCTGCCTGCAGTTGTCGCAGAGAGCCTGCCCGCAGTGGTGAAACCTGTTGCGGCCCCGGTTGCAACTCCGGTAGCGGCCAAGGCTCCTGGCAACGGCTCCGGCCTGGTTCAGATCGAAACTGACCCGATCAAGCTGAATACCGTGGTACAGGTCGCCACCACCCCGGTGGAAAGACACGCACCTCGCCGCCGCGTACGTCAACGGGAAGTGTATGTGGAGAATGAACCGCTGGTGCAGATCGAGACGCAAAATACTCCGCAAGGATAATTCCGGTTTGAAGAAAGCAAAGCCGCACGATGAAAGTCGTGCGGCTTTTTTATTGTAGGAGCACGCCCTGCATGCGAACCAGCAAACTATCGCACGCAGGGCGTGCTCCTACACTATTCCACGAAATGCTTCCGGCGAATCTCCTGCAGCAATCCCTGCGCTGCATCTTCCACCATATCCAGCACGCGCTCGAAACCATCCTCGCCGCCGTAATACGGATCGGGCACTTCGCGCTCGCCGTGATGGCGTGCATATTCAAGGAACAGTCGTGCACGGGTTTTGCTGCCGGGTGGCGTGATGCGCTGAAGAATGGCGAGATTTGAGCTATCCATCGCCAACACATAATCGAAACGCTGGAAGTCATCCTCACCCACCTGCCGTCCGCGCAATCGGCTCATGTCATAACCGCGCTGTTGCGCCGCACGTTGCGCGCGCGCATCCGGCTTGTCGCCGATGTGGTAATCATGGGTCCCGGCCGAATCGATCAGGATATGTTCGGCGAGACCGGCACTTTCGACATAGTGGCGAAACACCGACTCCGCAGTGGGGGAGCGGCAGATGTTGCCCATGCAAACGAAAACCACAGAGATATTTTTCTTCATTTCAATCGACCATGATGCGTGCATGCGTATGCCCGACATAGATCAGCTTGTCGGTTGGGAAACCCAATTCCCCGGCGCTTTCAACCAGGATAGCCAGCGTTTCAGGATCAAGTTGCAGGCCGCGCGCAAGGATCCACAAATAATTCCGGTTCGGTCCGGCCACCATCGCGTAACGATATTGCGGGTCAATCACCAGCACGTTGTACGCGCCATAGAACGGCTTGAAGAATGATACCTCGAGACTGCCCACATCCGGTTTCCCCTGAAACCGTGCCACGCCTTTCGCTACTTTCCATTTGTTATTTTTGGTATCGAAGCCGCGATTGATCACCTCGATGCGGCCGTCCGGCAGTTTGCGATAATCCGCCGTCACATCGGTGAGACCCCGCTCGAAACTGTGATCGAGCCGCGCGATCTCGTTCCAGTGCCCCAGATATTTTTCCGCATCGAAACCTGTCACCGGATGCAGCCCCTTCGGCACTCCGGAACAACCCACAAGCAGCACTATCACGCCAGCCCATAACGATTTCATTGCCATAATATTTTCACTCCCAACGTCGTGTTGCGGTGTGCCTGTCACAGCACCGCCTTTATTGTAACCGTGCTGCCCCAGAGAAACACCCAGAGAAACACGAGGGAAAACATCAAGGGAATCATTAATTGACCGTTTCACTCGGGTTAATTATCATGTGCCCCATTAAAAATTCAACTAAAGGAGCACTTCAAATGGAAATACCAACACGCGACGGCGACGGCTATCTCGAGAGCATGGACGATTGGACACCCGAGATCGCCAAGGCCATGGCCGAAGCCGACAATTACGAACTGAACGAACAGAAATGGGCGCAAATCATAAAGGCCCGCGAATACTACGAAGAGTTCGGTTCCGTCCCGCCGATACGCAAGTTCGTCAAATACATCGAGCAGGACCAGAAGGAAGTGTTCGACCTGTGGATGACCGGCCCGATGAAACCCATCACCAAATACGGCGGCCTGCCGAAACCGACCGGCTGCGTTTGATAGTCATCCATTCTGTAAAACTTGCGCAGCGCCTCTTTCACGGGGCGCTGCGTCGTTTCTATCATGCATAAACTAGAACAACTCAATTTCGACAATACCTTCGCGCGTCTGCCGGACAGCTTTCACAGTCGCCTGCATCCCACTCCGCTGCCCGATCCCTACCTGGTCAGTTTCAATGCGAATGCCGCCGGCCTGATCGATCTGGACAGCGCGGAAACTTCGCGCGCCGATTTCGCCGAGCACTTCACCGGCAATCGCCTGTTGCCGGGTGCCGATCCGCTGTCCATGCTTTATGCCGGACACCAGTTCGGCCACTTCGTGCCGCAACTCGGCGACGGACGCGCGATCCTGCTTGGAGAGATACGCAACCGTGCCGGAGAACTGTGGGACGTGCAGCTTAAGGGCGCGGGCATCACGCCCTATTCGCGCCAGGGTGACGGACGCGCAGTGCTGCGCTCCAGCATCCGCGAATACCTGTGTTCGGAAGCCATGCACGGATTGGGCATACCCACCAGCCGCGCACTGTGCATCACCGGCAGCGACGAGGAAGTCTATCGCGAGCGCATCGAGACCGCCGCAGTGTTGACCCGTTTGTCCCCTTCGCATGTGCGCTTCGGCTCGTTCGAAGTGTTCTTCTCGCGCGGCCAGCACGAACAGATCGCCACGCTCGCCGACTACGTCATCGCCAGACACTATACGCATATAGCTGATGAGGCAGACAAGTACCAACTGTTCCTGAATGAAGTCACCCAGCGCACTGCCAGGTTGATGGCCCAGTGGCAGGCGGTCGGTTTCTCGCATGGCGTGATGAACACGGACAACATGTCGATACTCGGACTGACTATCGACTACGGCCCGTTCGGCTTCATGGAAAATTACGACCCCGGCTACATCTGCAACCATTCCGATCCGCGCGGGCGCTACGCCTACGATCAGCAGCCGCAGGTCGGCCTGTGGAATCTCGCCTGCCTGGCTCAAGCCCTGTCACCGTTGATAGCCAAAGAACAGGCCCATGCGGTGCTCGACGCTTACGCCCCAGCCTATCACCAACACTATGCGGAACTGATGGGTGCCAAACTGGGACTCGGCAACATTACCGACGATGACATGCAGCTGATCGGCTCGCTGCTTGAAATCATGCACACCGGCCAGATCGATTACACCAACCTGTTTCGCAACCTGGGAAATTTCGATACCGCAGCAGATGCGACCAACGACACGTTGCGCGACCGGTTCATCGACCGTAAAGCATTCGATGCATGGGCAACAGCCTATCGCGCGCGATTGCAACAGGAACCCGGCACCGACAGTGAACGCAAGGCGCGCATGGACGCGGTGAATCCGAAATACATCCTGCGCAATTACCTTGCACAGAACGCGATCGAAAAGGCGGAGAAACATCGCGACTATAGCGAGATCGACCGGCTGTTGGTTTTGCTGGGAAGACCGTTCGACGAACAACCGGAGATGGAGAATTACGCCGCCGTGCCGCCGGACTGGGCGCAGCAAATCGAAGTCAGTTGCTCGTCGTAGATTAAATGGTTGTGTAGGAGCGGGCCATGCCCGCGAACCATTATTTGATCGCGGGCATG
>JBBRFZ010000087.1:0-10561 GCA_038241165.1 Burkholderiales bacterium
GCGCAAAATTCGGCGTTTCGTTCGTTGCCGCCGCACGCTGTCGTTCAGCGCGTATCAGCCTGCCATGTATCAGGTACTCTTCGAAAATGTCGTGCTCAACGGCATTTAGCGTGATCTCCCAGCGGCCCGCCAAGGCAAGCTTTTCATAGCGCTCCAGCAGCTTCTCCACTTGCAGCACGTAGTACGCCTGAACTTCGGTTGCCGTATCAATGGCGCTGAGACCGCCGCCCACAATTAGTGCCGGCAGCCGCACCTGCAGATTGGCGAGGCTGTCTTTTTTCGAGGCGCCGGTGAGTTGCAGCGCCATCAGGAAATCGCTGGCCTGACGAATGCCGTGCGCCAGATTGTTCTTGATCTGGATCACCGTGGGCTTGCCAGCTCCAGTGGCCAGGGCAATATGTTCGAAGCCCAGCACCCAGGCATCGTCTATGGTCATGGTGCCGCCAAAACGCACGCCGCCGTAAACCCGAAAATGCCGATTGCGCGCCAGGGTCAGGTACACCAGCTTGAGGAAGTTTTTGTCCCAACGCACCGTGATGCCGTACTCGGCCACCCCGCCGAAACCGCTCATGACGCGTTCGTCGAGTGGTTCGTTCAAATCACTGATGTGTTCCACTGGCGCTGGAATGGTGCCGTCTGCGCCTGTCCAGACCGGTTCCAGCGGCTCGATTTTCAAGCCGTCAATTGCCACGACGCCGAATCCCGATTGCAGCAGATGGTGGGACAGATTGAAGCCGGCCGGTCCCGCACCCACGCACAGAATTCGCGTGCCGTGATGCGGCAGCGCATAGGGTCGAGTCCGATTGAGCGGGTTCCAGCGCGTCAGCAGATAATAGATTTCAAATCCCCACTGCCAGTTCAGGACATCGGTCAGGATACGCGTTTCGATCTGCGGAATATCGACCGGATCCTGCTTCTGATAGATGCAGCCTTTCATGCAGTCGTTGCAGATGCGGTTGCCGGTGGCCGGCACCAGCGGATTGTCGATCATGATCACAGCCAATGCACCCAGGGTATAGGTGTCCAGCTTCAGCGTATGCGCTTCTGATATGCGCTCTTCGAGCGGACATCCGGTGAGTTCCACGCCTAGTGAATTGGTGCGGAATCCGCCATTTTCCTTGTCCGGAAATCCCTTCGAGCAAAAATCACCTTCGTGGTCATGGCAATAGACGCAGTAATGCACATGATCCATGGCTTCGCGCAGACTGAAGCGCGGGTCGGTCAAGCCGAAACCGTCGCGTCGCCGCTGCCGTTCAGGCAACCCGCCAAACCGCCCGGCGGGATCGTTTTCCAGCGCAACAATCGGTACCAGTTTCATGTAGTCGATTTTATGCGGCAGTTTGAAGCTGACCCAGCCGTTCACGCTCGCCTTGCCTTCCGGTGTGGTGTAAGCGGCATAGGCCCACTCTTCCAGCAAGCTGAGTGTATCGTCGTCACCGGCTTCCGTTGCCAACACCCAAAGCCGGGCAACGGCCAGTTCCCGATCGGTCGTATCCTGCAACTCCAGCTTCTGTTCCAGCAAGCCGTTCAGCATTTCAAATGAGCGGGTTGCTGCGCGCTTGCGGCGTACGCGCGGCTTGATGAATTTTTCCTTGAATGCATGAACCGGCTCGTCGAGTAACTGCTGCCGTCTTAATCCGTTGCGTGCCGTCTCAACGCCAAACGCATCCACCAAAAAATCTTCAAGGTGCCGACCAGCTGCGATCAGCAAATCGGACTCTGCTACGGCACCGGTCTCGGCTCCATTTCGATATGCCCGAAATTGCGCAGCCAGCAGATTGTCACGGTCGTCCAGGAAGTGCAGAAACAGTTCATCCAGTACCGGCAAGCGCTCCGCTGCGTAGATGTCTGCGTATTTGAATCCGGGTAACTTCAGTTCGAATGATGTCATCTCTGCTCCTTCTTGAAACAATGCTGATTCATTCCGGCAGGCATCTGTTTCACCTGCATTCGGATAAACCGCCCATCACGACAAGACATGTAATTACAAGTTTGCATGCAGCAAGTCAGGCACAACGCCTGCGTCTGCTGCGTGGTTAAATCAGCTCAGCCACGCCCCGTGGCCCCACTTCCATACCGAACCCGCCCATCCCTTCTTTGAGGTCGCCGCCCATGGCCTTGAAGCTCTCCTCGCGGATCAGCTCATGCAGTTGCCGCCGAAGTTGCATGAATTCGGCAGACGTGGTCATTTCCGCGACACGCGGACGCGGCAGCGGTACTTCAATTTCAGCCTTGATACGACCCGGTCTGGCGGTCATCACGTAGACCTTGTCGGAGAGAAAAATGGACTCATCAATGTCGTGGGTGATGAACAGCACGGAGAGCCGGAAACGCTGCCACATGTTGGTCAGGATTTGCTGCATCACGACGCGCGTCTGTGCATCAAGTGCGCCAAACGGCTCGTCCATCAGCAGCACCTGGGGACTGGTCGCCAGCGCACGAACGATGCCGACCCGTTGTTTCATGCCGCCCGACAACTGATCCGGATAGTGATTTTCGAAGGCGAGCAATCCGGCCAGCCCGAGCAGGGTTCGCGCCGCCGCTTCGCGCTCGCTTCTTGGACGGCCCTGCATCTTGAGTCCGAACTCAACGTTCTTGCGTACAGTCATCCAGGGAAACAGCGAGTATTGCTGAAACACCATGCCGCGTTCGGCACCCGGCCCAAGCACATCCGCGCCGTCGACCAGTACACTGCCCCCTGAGCGTTTGACGAACCCTGCCACTACATTCAGCAGCGTTGACTTGCCGCAACCGGACGGACCGAGGATGGACACGAATTCGCCCGGCTGGATGTTGATATTGACGTCGCTCACCGCTTCGATCTGGTTGGCACCCCTACCGAAGCGAACGTCAAGGTTGCGGATTTCCACTTTGCCTTTATCTGCTGTCATGCCTTGTTTCCTCCATTCTGGTTGGCCCAGGGCATACCCAAACGTCCGACCAGACGAATGGCGGAACTACAAGCCAAGCCCAGAAAGCCGATGACGATCATGCCGATGACAATGTCCGAATACTGAATCAGGGAGTAGGCTTCCCAGGTGAAATAACCGATGCCGAGCTGACCGGAAATCATTTCAGCGGCAATTAATGAAACCCATGCCACGCCCATGCCTACCGACAAGCCGTTAAAAATATCCGGCAGCGCGGCGGGCAGAATAACTTGCCGCAGCAATGCCGGTTCTTTGGCACCCAGACAGCGCGCCGCACGAATCAATACCGGGTCGACACTGGTCACCCCATGCACCGTACTCAGCATGATCGGGAAAAACGATCCGATGAAGGTAATGAAGACGATGCTGCTTTCGTTGGTCGGCCACAGCATGATGGCCATGGGAACCCAGGCAATAGCAGGAATCGGCCGCAATATTTCAAGCATCGGAAACATGAGTTGCCGAGCCCGGCGATAACGACCGATGATGAGCCCGAGCGTAATGCCTGAAACCACGGCAATACCGAACCCCATCAGAATCCGGCGCAAACTGATCAACATGTTTTCGTAGAATGTATCGGTTTTGCTCAACCGCACGATTTCATCCAGCACATCCAGCGGCGCCGGAATATTGATAAAACGGACATAAAAATCTAACCGGTATTTCACGGCCAGATACCAGAACCCGATGAATAGAGCGATGGAAGTCAGCGCAAGCGCCGCAGAGCCAATATTGCGCGTGAACCAATCCGCCATATTGCGCCAGACCATGCCTTTCGGCGCGGCCTGACCGGTCGGAATCGCCGGTGGTTTGACGATGGTACCGCTCTGGTCATTCGCAGACTCAGTGGTCGGCGCCGATGCGCTTGCCGCATCGTTCGGCTCTTCATGGAAATTGATCAGCTCTGCGGTTCGCATGATTATCTCCCTACGTAAGAAGCAGCAAGTACTTCGGTGTAATCCGCCAGCTTGCCGCCATGCTTGGCTGCGTATGCCTCAGCATCTTTTTTCAACATGAACGGCACAATGGAAGGATGTTTTGGCTGTTTGGCATTGAGCGCAAAAAATGCCTTGTCTGCGAACAATTTGATGCCATAAGTCGTGTCGAACAAATACGCCACATCAATCTTCTTGCCTTCTGACACGGCTTTCTTCACTGCGGCCAACGTGCAGTTCGGCGAGCTATAGGCGGTAATGGCGCCATTTTCTATCCACACCTCGCCACCATCGCGGGGGTTCTTGATCTGTTTCTTGCACAAGAGGTCCATGCCACCAATCTCATAGCCTGAAAACCCTGCCTTCTGCTTGTCGTAATCAAGTCCTTTTTCCTTGAAAGCTTCACGGATGTAAGTCTCGTTAGCCCAGGTATCAGCATCGAATTGCTTGACCTTGCCCAGACGTTGCAGCACGCCCGTGTCGTACTTGATGGCTTTTATCCAGTCCGGCTTGATTGTGGGGTCCATTGTCATGATCCCGCTTGGTCCAAGAAATATGTAAGCGACTTCCTTTTCGATGCCGGTCCATTCCTGGATTTTCTGTGCGGCCAATTCCGAATTTTTTCGCACCCAGTCGTTCGCATCCAGCAGTGCCCTCAGATAGGCGACGACCACTTCGGGGTATTTATCCGCAAAGTCCTTGCGCACCACGATACCGTGCATGGTTGGCACTTTGGTCTCGACACCGTCGAATATTTTGCGTGCAAAGCCGCGATAGGGAAGTAATTCAGCAAAGGGCACAAAATCCACATGCGCATCGATCTTTCCTTCCTGCAGATTGGTGGTGCCAACCTCCGGGCTTTGATTCGAGAGTTTCCAGAAATCATCTTTCCAGCCTCTGTCTTCCATCGCCTTGAGCAGCATGCCGTGCGCCGCGGAACCAAATGGGACAGATACATTCTTGCCCTTCAGATCCGAGAGCTGATAATAGGGGGAGTCCTTGCGCACGACGACGCCATTGCCAGAACCATCCTTGTTGTAGGCAATAATCGCGATCAACTCACTCTTGGTGTCGCGCCCATTCTGGAAAGTTGCGCCATTCACCAGCAATGGATAGTCGCCCATCATCCCGATCTGCAGCTTGTTCGCGATCATGCCGTTGGTCACGGGCGGGCCGGACGTGAAATTCTGCCAATCAACCTTGAAGTGGATATCCTTGTACTTGCCGGTTTTCGGCAAATATTTATCCAGCAGACCCAGCTTCTCGATGACGATGCCGCCGGTCACCGTATTGGTCGTGGTGTTCTGGGTGCCGATACCCAGTGTCACATCTTCGGCATGCGCCAGCACCGTTAAAAATGCCGAGGATGCCAGCGCCGCCGAGGCGAGTACCAGCTTGAATAATGATGTTTTTCTGCCGGTCGTATTACTTGTTAGCCGCGTAATCACAATAAGTACCCCTTTTAAAATAAGTTACACATGTATTTAAATAGGCAACTTTCATACCTAACGAGTATTTTTTATAACAACCTGTTTTATTTAATCTTTATCCTCTTTCTACCACCATGTCTCATGCACCTGGTGCGTGCGACCTGTGGCGGCCTGCACTGCATTCATGCATGCAAACTTCAGCCGGTTTGCAGATACTGGAATTTCTCCTGTACATCCATCCATTCATCCGCATCGGCCGGCGCATCCACTCGGGCACTGATTACCGGCCACACCTGCGATAGTTCTTCATTCAATGCCGTGTACTTTTCATACTCCGGCGGCAAGTCCTCTTCTGCGAAAATTGCACCGGCAGGACATTCATCCACACACAGCGAACAATCGATGCACACGGCGGAATTGATCACCAGAAAATTGGGCCCTTCATGGAAGCAATCCACCGGGCATACCTCGACACAATCGGTAAACTTGCAGCGGATGCAGGGTTCAGCAACGATATAAGTCATGATTTATCCTTTTAACCTGCTTGATCAGCGCGCGATCTGCGTAATGGCGAGCTTGGCGAGTTTGCGCACATCCGGATCGGGGTCTTGTAGCGCTTTTTCCAGCGCAGGCAATGCTTCCGGATCACCCACTTCACCCAGGGCGACTGCGGCTTCCTTGCGTAAATTGCTCACCGGATGCATTAATGCCTCGCAAAGTGCTGGCAAAGCGGCACGGCTCTTGAGTTTGCCCAGGCTGCGAGCTGCCTTGATTCTGACTTGCCAATAGCTGTCCTGCATGGCAGCGATGAGTTGAGGCACCGCGTTTTCCGCGCGCAGCTTGCCCAGTGTCATGACGGCTTCCTCGCGCACCTGCCAGGATTCATCATTCATGGCACTGGCCAAGGCCGGGAACACAACTGGCAGCTCGGGCGCAAAGCCGAGTGCGCCCACTGCGATGCGTCTCACTTCCGGATCCGTATCCCGCGTAGCGACGCTGGATAACGATGTCAGCGCACGCGGATCTTTGAGATAACCCAACACGCTGACTGCTGCCTGTCGCACATCGGCATCGCTATCCGTAATGGCTGCCAGGGCGGGGTCGAGACTACCCGCTACCTTGAGTTCTTTCAGCGCGCGGAAAATCGCTGCCTTGGCATACCCGGAGGAGGTATCCAGCGCATTCAGCAATACACCGCCAAGACTGGCATCCTTGAGTTCAGCCAGCGATAACGCGGCATTTTCGCCAACCTGCGGATCGCTATCGGTGAGTACGCTGATCAGTGCTATCACCACAGCTTCGCTCTCGTATCCTTCCAGTGCTGCCGCTGCCTCGGCCCGGACATTGGCATCGACGTCCTGTAGCGCTTCGATCAATAACGGGACGATCAAATCCTCATCTTCGCTATCCGCCAGATCCATCAGCGCTATACGTCTAATTTCCGGATCGGCGTCGCTCATGCGCTGTTTTAGCTGCGCTGATAATCCATCTTGAATGCTTAGTGCCGTCATGTTCTGGCTCCAGTCTTAACGCAATAAATAGGGAATATCGACATGCACTGCGCCGGTCGGACAATCCTTCTCGCAGGGCATGCAATACCAGCACTCGTCAAACTTCATGTAGGCCGTGCCTTTGGCAAGATCGATAGCCAGCACGTCGAGCGGGCATACGTCCACGCATACCGTGCAGCCCTTGGCAGCAATACATTTTTCTTCATCGACCGTGACGGGTACGGTGACGCGGTTCAAGGCGTAAGTCATGGCATCTCTCCTTTAGGCAGCCGCGGGTTCTTTGACGATCCGCAGTTTTTGATAGGCGGTCTTTTCTTCCTCGTCGAGGGCAACGATGTAGGGTTCGATCGGTCGTGTGAAACAGCTCATGTTGCCGTTGGCATCTTTCTTCACCTGCACGTGCACAAACCAGTCGGCGTCGTTTTTCTCCGGATAGTCCACCCGATAGTGATACAAACCCCAGCGACTTTCCTTGCGGTACAGCGAGGCCTGTGCGGCCATTTCGGCGCAGTCACGGATGGCGTGTATTTCCATCGCGCGCATCAATTCGTGCGGGTTGGCCGCACTCATCCGTGAAAGGTCTTCCTCGATTTCTGCGAAACGCTGCAGGCCGATTTCCATCTTGCGGGTAACTTTTGGCGGCTGCAGATAGTCGTTGACCATGCGCCGCAATTTGTATTCGACCTGACTGGGGGGAAGCCCGTCGACCACATCCAGCGGGCCCCATACGCGCTTACGCTCTTCTTCCACCTGGGCTTGATCGACTGGCGGCAAGGCATGCTCGGCGCAGTATTCTGCCGCGCTTTCACCCGCCAGCTTGCCGTAGACGAACGCGCCCAGCATGTAGTTATGCGGAACACAGGCCAGATCACCGGCTGCGTACAAGCCCGACACAGTGGTTTCTGCGCGCTCGTTGACCCACACGCCTGAACCGCTATGACCGCTGCACAGACCGATCTCGGAGATATGCATTTCCACCATGCCGGAGCGATAGTCGAGACCGCGTCCTTCATGGAAACGTCCGCGACTCGGCCTTTCATTGGTATGCAGAATCTCTTCAATCGTGGCAATTGTTTCTTCGGCCAAGTGGTCCATTTTCAGGAACACTGGACCATTACCACCCTCAAGTTCCTTGTGAAACTCCATCATCATCTGGCCGCTCCAGTAATCGCACTCGATGAAACGGTCGCCGTTTGCATTGGCGGTGTAACCACCGAATGGACCGGTGACATACGCACAGGACGGTCCGTTGTAATCCTTGATCAAAGGGTTGATCTGAAAACACTCGATGCCGGAAAGCTCGGCGCCTGCGTGATAAGCCAGACTGTAGCCATCACCGGCATTGGTGGGGTTTTCATAAGTACCGAACAGGTAACCGGAGGAAGGCATGCCCAGACGACCGGCCGCACCGGTGGCCAGAATGACGGTCTTCGAACGGATCACATAGAAATCGGCGGTACGGCTATCCACTGCCATCGCGCCGGCAATCGCGCCGTCCTCATCCAGCAGCAAGCGGGTAGCCATCAACCGATTGGTGATTTCCACGCGTCGTTTTTTTAGCTGGCGATACAACACTTTTTTCATGTTGTGCCCTTCCGGCATGGGCAAAACATAGGTACCGATGTGATGGACTTTCTTGACCGCATAATCGCCGGTCTCGTCCTTTTCAAATTTCACACCCCAGCTATCCAGTTCCTGAATCATGTCAAAACTGCTGGTGGCGTATTTCATTACCGTCTTCTGGTTGACGATGCCGTCGTTCGCTACCGTGATTTCTTTCACATACTGCTCGGGCGTGGCATGCCCGGGAATGACTGCGTTATTGAGCCCGTCCATCCCCATGGAAATGGCGCCACTGCGTTTGACGTTGGCTTTTTCCATCACCAGTACGCGTAATGCAGGGTTCTTTTCCTTGGCTTTGGCCGCGGCCATCGGACCAGCCGTACCACCGCCGATCACCAGCACATCCACTTCCATTTCTATCGTGTTCATAGCATCCTCTCCTTGTAGCTCCAAATGTTTCGACGTTAAATACGGCCGCGTTCGACACGAAGCCGATACTGGAAAGCATCACCGCGGTAATAGAGATATTCGAAGTCAAGCGGCTGGTTGTCGGTGGTAAATGTCAGGCGCTCGATGCGCAGCACCGGCGATCCTTCCTGCAACTGGATCAGCCTGCCCAGAGACTCGTCCGCCAGCATGGCCTCGATCTGCAATTCAGCCTGGCCCAATGAATAGCCGTAGTCATTTTCGAGAATCAGAAAGATGTCGCGGTGCGCGAGGTCTTCCTTGATCAGGCGTTCGCCGATTGATTTCGGCAGATAGGTCACATCCAGCGAGATGGGTGCGCGGTTCAGATAACGCACGCGGCGTATCTCGGACACCATTTCGTTCTCGCCCAACCCCAGCTTCATTGCCACCGCTTTGTCGGCAGGGACGATCTTGAAACTGATTACCTGCGAAAAGGTTTCATAACCCATCGTGGCCATGGCCTCACCAAAGCCCTGCAGCTTGCCGAGATTCTGGAATGCCTTGGGTTGCGATACATACGTGCCTTTGCCATGTATCTTGAAAATCAACCCTTCTTTTTGCAGGTCGCCCAGCGCCTGGCGAACCGTAATCCGGCTGACGCTGAAAGACCGTGTCAGATCACTTTCCGAAGGCATCTGTTCGTGCGCCTTGTAGGTGCCGTCAAGGATGCGATTGCGAAGTATTTCCTTGATCTGCGTATACAACGGCACGGGCGATAGCGACAGCACCGTTTCACTTTTTGGATTCATCATTCCATCACCTCTCACTCACATGCTTACTTGTTATGACATGACGTAACAAAGCAAACTGTATGCCAGCATATTTAACCATCTAACAATTAATGCAACTTATTGGTTTGTATTGTTCTTTACAGGAATAAAGCGTCAAGAAAAAGATACTGAATCGGCACTGGAAACGTGCATTCCAGAAAGGCATGCACAGAAAATGTTCTTGATGGGGGGTGAAACTACTCGATGGCACAGGCGATTGATGACGACCATTTCACCATTGCTGATCGTTTGTATATAAGTCCATGCCAGGATGCGCAAACCCGCTCGGATTAGCCGCATTTAGTCGTGGTTGATATCTGTGTTCGGGGCAGATGCCACGACTGCTTTGATTTGCCTGAGGCTGCAGCCGGAACTGGATGTTTAAAGCTTGCGTTATGAAGCGGGCGCTGCTGAATCAGATTGTCAGGCGGGCCGCAAATCCGCAGTAATTTCGTAGGACCGGAGACGCGCAGAATGATCGAAGATCTGCGAGGTGATCATTAATTCATCCCCGCCGGTTTGTTCGATAAAGGCTTCCAATCCAAGCTTGACCACGTCACTTGAGCCAATCGCAGAGCACGACAGCACCTGATCAAGCAGCGCCCGTTCCTGGGGTCCGATGCGATTCATATAACCCGCTTCGGGTGGCGGCAGCCGCTTGGGATGCCCGCTACGCAGGCTGACGAAGGCCTGCTGCATTGAAGTCGCAAGAAACTGCGCCTCCTCTTCCGTATCGGCTGCAAACACATTGAAGCCCAGCATCACATAAGGCTTCTGCAGGTGAATAGACGGTTTGAAAGTGGCGCGATACACAGCGATCGCCTGCATCATTTGCGCCGGTGCAAAATGCGATGCGAAGGCATACGGCAGGCCCAGGGCAGCTGCCAGTTGCGCACCGAAAAGACTTGATCCGAGTATCCATATCGGCACATCGAGGCCGGCACCCGGAACGGC
>JBBRFZ010000088.1:0-10518 GCA_038241165.1 Burkholderiales bacterium
GTTTCATCCTCGTCGGTGACGACTTGGCCGTCTTCCTTCCATTCCTCTTTTTTCATCACAATAGGCTGGACGATATGATCGGAATATTTGTGGATGATGGAACGAATCTGGTGGCCGTTCAGCAGGTCGTCCTGGTCATCGCGCAGGTGCAGCGTGATATCCGTGCCGCGCGCAGGCTTGTCGAGCATCTCTATGGTGAATTCCCCGCCACCGTCCGACTCCCAGCGCACACCCTGGTCCGCCTGTTCACCCGCACGGCGCGTCGTGACCGTGACCCTGTCTGCGACGATGAACGAGGAATAGAAACCGACGCCGAACTGGCCGATCAGACGGGCATCCTTCTGCTGGTCGCCGCTCAGTTTGGTGAAGAATTCGCGCGTGCCGGATTTTGCGATCGTGCCGAGGTTGTTGACCACCTCGTCCCGGCTCATCCCGATGCCGTTGTCGCTGATTGTCAGGGTCCGAGCATCCTTGTCGTAGCTGACGCGTATCTGCAGGTCGGAATCGCTTTCGAACAGACTGTCGTTGTGCAGCGCCTCGAAGCGCAATTTGTCACAGGCGTCGGACGCGTTGGAGACAAGTTCCCGCAGGAAAATTTCGCGGTTGGAATACAGCGAATGGATCATCAATTGCAGAAGCTGTTTGACTTCTGTCTGAAATCCCATCGTTTCGCGATTGGCAGAAATATTCTCAGTCATTATGAATCCCTTAATCTGTTAAAACGAAAACCTGGAAGCGACATGGAGTCAATTTTGGCTTTTTCAAGTGACCCGCAAAATATTCTTCGTTCGAACACAAAGCCAAATATGCATTTCCCTAGCCTCCCAGGTCGCGCTTTTTTTGCGTGAATTCATCGCGCCCTATTTCGCCGCGCGCATAGCGTTCCTTGAGTATGTCCAGTGCAGTTTTTTCATGTTCATGAACTTGAAAAATACTGGAACTCCAGATAAATTTGCCCAACAATACAGAGGCCGCGATCAGCAACAGCCAGAACAGCATCATGCTGATAGCCGCGCCCCATCCGGAACCGTACTCACTCAAATGTTCTGGCATTTATCGCTCCTTTCCAAGCCATGCAATGACCTAAAGTTTCACCCTGCCCAGCCGTAACGCATTTGTTATCACCGATACAGAACTGAAACTCATTGCTGCCGCCGCAATGATGGGCGAAAGCAGGATGCCGAAAAACGGGTACAGCAGACCGGCCGCGATCGGCACACCCAGCATGTTGTAGACAAAGGCAAAGAACAGGTTTTGACGGATGTTGCGCATGGTGGCCTGACTCAGACGACGCGCGCGGACGATGCCGTTCAGGTCGCCCTTGACGAGTGTCACGCCTGCGCTTTGCATCGCCACATCGGTGCCGGTTCCCATTGCAATACCCACCTGTGCCTGTGCAAGTGCCGGTGCGTCGTTGATACCGTCACCCGCCATCGCGACAATGCGGCCTTCGGCTTGCAGTTGCTTAATAATCTCAACCTTTTGTTCCGGCAGCACTTCGGCCACCACGCGATCTATGCCCAGCTTGCGCGCTACAACTTCAGCGGTAGCACGACTGTCGCCGGTAATCATGACCAGCTTCAATCCTGCCACGTGGAGTGCCTGCACAGCTTCCAGCGTCGTCTCCTTGATTGGGTCGGCAACACCAATCAGCCCCGCAGACTGGCCATCGATGGCAACGAACATCACGGTTTGCCCCTCGGCGCGCAACGCATCGGCGCGTTCCAGCAGCTCACCCATTTCTATGCCCAGATCGACAAACAGCTTCTGATTGCCGATGGACACTTTACGGCCAGCCACCAGGCCGGTGATGCCTTTGCCGCTGAGCGATTGAAATTCCTTCACTTCGGCCAATGTCAGGCTGCGCGCTTCGGCACCCTTGACGATGGCATCCGCCAAAGGATGTTCGCTGGCACGTTCCAGGCTGGCACCCAGTTGCAGTATGTCGTTGTCCTTAAATTCCTGCAGTGCCACGACCGATGTGAGTTTTGGCTTTCCTTCGGTCAAGGTGCCAGTCTTGTCGGTCACCAGTGTGTCCACCTTTTCCATCACTTCCAGCGCCTCGGCGTTCTTGATCAGCACCCCTGCAGCAGCACCCCGCCCGGTTCCAACCATGATCGAGATCGGCGTGGCCAGTCCCAATGCACAGGGGCAGGCAATGATCAGTACCGACACGGCGGCGACAATGGCGTGGGCGAATCTGGGCTCGGGTCCCCACACCATCCAGGCTGCAAAGGCCAGCAGCGCGACGAGCACAACGATCGGCACGAAATAACCGGACACCGTATCAGCCACCTTCTGTATCGGTGCACGGGTACGCTGCGCTTCACTGACCATATGGATGATCTGTGCAAGCAGCGTATCTGAACCGACTTTTTCTGCACGCATCAGCAACCCGCCGGTACCGTTCATGGTGGCGCCGATCAGTTTTTCTCCCTGCTGCTTTTCTGTCGGGATCGGTTCACCTGTCACCATGGATTCGTCGACCGAACTACTGCCTTCGACGACCGTTCCGTCCGCCGGTATTTTTTCGCCGGGGCGCACGCGAAGTACGTCACCAACTTGCACCTGCTCCAGCGGAATGTCTTCTTCCTTGCCATCGCTGCGCACGATACGCGCATTTTTCGGCGCCAGTCCCAGCAACAGTTTGATCGCGTTGTTGGTGCGGCTGCGCGCTCTCAGTTCCAGCACCTGCCCCATTAGCACCAGCACGGTGATCATCGCCGCCGCTTCAAAATAGATGGGTACGGTGCCGTCCGCGCGACGCAGCATCGCCGGAAAGATATCCGGCAGAAATGTTCCAACCACGCTGAATGACCAGGCCACGCCGACACCCAGCGAGATCAGCGTGAACATGTTCAGATGCCAGTTGACTACAGAAGCCCAGCCGCGCTGAAAGAACGGCCAGCCGCACCACAACACCACCGGTGTCGCCAACAGGAACTCCACCCATTGCAGATGCGTGAACGAGATCATCTGCGGCACGATACCTTTCACCATATCGGCTGCCATCGCCATCACAAACACCGGCAGAGCCAATACCAAGCCGATCCAGAAGCGCCGTGTCATGTTGTCCAGTTCGGGATTGTCTTCCTTGGCCGCCACCGTCCTGGCTTCGAGTGCCATGCCGCAGATCGGGCAATCACCGGGTTCGCTGCGCACGATCTGCGGGTGCATGGGACAAACATATTCGGTCACATCCGCTTTGGGCAACGAATCCTCCAGTTCCAGCGCCATGCCGCAGATCGGACAGGCGCCGGGCTTGAGCTCACGTATCTCGGGATCCATCGGGCAGATGTACACCGCACCCGGTATTGCGACTTCAGGCTCTGCCGGAGCCGGATGGAGATATTTTTCGGGGTCCGCGGAAAATTTCGTCTGGCACTTCGTGCTGCAAAACAGATAAGTCTTGCCCGCATGCTCGTGGCGCAACGGTGAATCAGGTTTCACCGTCATGCCGCATACCGGATCCTTGATCTCGCCCGTGTCGGTCATGCCGCCGATAAGATATTTGTCAGGGTTGGCGGAAAACTTGGTCAGGCACTTCGGGCTGCAAAACAGGTAGGTCTTGTCCTTGTGTACATGGCGCAACTTGGTATCGGGTGACACCGTCATGCCGCATACCGGATCTTTGATTGCTTCCGTATCTGCCATGGAATCAGTTGAACTGCTCATGCCATTCTCCTTAGTTGATCATCAGATATTATTCCAGCATACGCCTATTCAGCCAGTGCATCTTGGACAAATCCTTGGGACTCATTTGGCAGGGCCTCTGCCCGCTTGCCTGTACCGCATTAAAAGCAAGCGAGTATGGGCTAATCAAAGGGTACTGAAGTGACAGCTTGAAACTCAGTCGATAAACGCGTGAAGACTGTGACGGGGGTTAAACTTAGTCCAAGGTGGGCCAGAGTTCCTGCTCAGACTGAATAGCCGATCAAATCACCCGTACAGCTTGCGTCCACGAATGCGGGCGCGATGAGCCCGGCGCTGCTCACCCTCGGTGAGCGGCTTGGGTTTGGATCCTTCGAACGGGTTCTTGCTTGAGTTGTATTGAATCCTCAGCGGTGTACCTTTCAGCTTGAATATTTCGCAAAAGGTGCGCTCCAGATAACGCGTATAGCTGTCAGACACATCATCCAGACCGCTGCCGTGTATCACGATCAGCGGCGGGTTGCTGCCACCCTGGTGGGCGTAGCGCATTTTCGGTATGAAACGCCCGTTTTTGGGTGGCGCCTGCTTTTCCAGTGCGCCAATCAGCGCGCGGGTGAGCTTTGGCGTGGACAGTTTCGACATCGCCGCGGCATAAGCTTCGTCCACCGATTTCAAAACACCCGGTATGCCATTGGAGTGCAAAGCAGAAATGAAATGCAGCTTGGCAAAGCTCAAAAAATGCAGCTTTCGCTCAATGTCGCGTTTGACCTGGTCGCGGTGATGCTCGTCCAGACTGTCCCATTTATTGACCGCCAGCACCAATGCACGCCCGGCTTGCAGCACGTAGTCGGCCACATGCGCGTCCTGCTCGGTGATCTGGTCGCGTGCGTCCACCACCAGTACCACCACGTTGGCATCTTCGATCGCCTGCATGGTTTTGATCACGGAAAATTTCTCCACCGCCTCATCAACCTTGCCGCGTCTGCGCACACCCGCGGTATCGATGATGGTGTATTTCTTGCCGGCACGTTCGAAGTCGATATAGATGCTGTCGCGCGTGGTGCCCGGTTGGTCGAACGCGATCACGCGCTGTTCACCGAGAATGGCATTTACCAGCGTCGATTTGCCGACATTGGGGCGGCCCACGATGGCCAGTTTGGGTGGCTGCTCATGATCGCTCTCTTCCCCGGTTTCCGGCGGAAAATCTTCCAGCGCGATCTCGACAACCTCGGTGACATTGTCGCCATGCGCGGAGGAGATCGGCAAAGGCTCACCCAGTCCCAACTCGAAGAATTCAGCCGTCACTTTGGCGCGTGCCATGCCTTCGGCTTTGTTTACCAGTAACAAAACCGGCTTGCCTGTCTTGCGCAATTGTTCGGCGATGATGGCGTCCTGCGGCGTGCAACCGGCACGACCATCGACCAGAAACATCACCACATCGGCTTCGTCAACCGCCTGGCGGCTTTGCTTGGCCATCTCGAACATGATGCCTTCTTTGGCGACCGGCTCCAGTCCGCCGGTATCCACCACCAGAAAAGGCCTTTCCCCGATCCGGCCCTTTCCGTAATGTCGATCACGGGTCAGACCCGGCTGGTCGGCGACCAGTGCGTCGCGACTGCGCGTGAGGCGATTGAACAAGGTGGACTTGCCCACGTTCGGACGACCTACCAGAACAACTGTGGGCAACATTCAGGCAGCTTTCATTATTTTAGGGTCAGCGAATACAGTTCACCGCCGCGAGTCCGTACCAGCATTCCACCATCCATTTCCATCGGGGATGCCACAATCGCCCCCCCGTCCAGTTTGATACGCGCCGCAAAACTACCGTCATCGATATTCAATGCATGCAGATAGCCTTCCAGGTCGCCGACCACGACAAATTTTCCGGAAGCGTAAGGTGCGGTAAGCCGGCGATACAACAAGTCCGCGTTCTTCCACGTCGTCGCACCGTTGGTTTTATCCAGGGAAACAACCGATCCGCTGCTGTCGCTGAGGTAGAGATATTTGCTGAATACCATCATGCCGGTGTAGCTGGAAATATCACGACTCCATAGCTGGTTACCCTGCACAGTGTCGAAACACGCGGTGCGCCCCTGAAAAGAAACCGCGCAGACTTGTTCGTCGTCCACGACTGGATCACTGGTAATGTCGCTGATGCGTTCCAGCTCGGTATTGCCGCGCGGTTGCGACACCTGTGTTTCCCACAGCACTTCGCCATCCTTGATACGGATCGCGGCCAACTTTCCAGCCGCAAACCCGGCATAGGCGACACCGCGCTGAATGGCAATGCCTGCATGACTGCGCACAACCAGCGCCGGCGTGCTGCGTTCATACATCCAGATGCGCTTGCCGTCTGCCGCATTCAATCCGGCGATACGACCGTCACCGCTACGCACCATCACTGTGCCGTCCGCTACCTGCGACACGCTCAATACTTCACTGGATACCAGACTTTTCCATTTTAGTTTGCCGTCTTCATCGTATGCCAGCACATTACCTTTGTTGCCCCCGACGAATACCATGCCATCACCGCTCGAGACGCCGCCACTCACGACTATGCCGGTATCGATGCTCCACACCTGCTTGCCGGTGGCGCGATCCAGACGCATCAAACTGCCTTTGCCTGTGGCGCAATATATTGCATTGCCGGTCAATGTAGTTTGCAAAAGATCCGGTCCCTGGTCTCCGATGTCACTTTGCCAGCGCACCTCGAACTTGGCGGTCTGTTTGAAATCAACCAGCTTGGCTGGTTCTGCACTATCCCTTACTCCCGCCCAGTCCGCCTTGGAGTCACCCGAGGAAGCACAGCCACCCAGCGCGACCAGCGTTCCCAGCAAAAGTCCCGGCAACAGCTTGTTGTGAATCTTAAGTCCGGCTCCTGTCGAAGGGGTACTGCAAAAGCATGTGTTCATTTTGCCACTCACCTTCATTTAGCAGATCCAAGGGCATCGAGTTTCATCTGGATCAGGCTGCGGTACATGCTTTGCGCATCTGTTTTTGCGTAGGCCAGCTGGTACGAACTCCTTGCCTCATCAATTTTCCCCTCTGCGCTCAACACATCGCCCTTCAGGTCGGCAAACAGGCCATCGAATGAATCGGGATGCTTGGCTTCAAGCAATGTCATCGCATCCGCATATTTTTTCCCATCCAGCAACACCGCCGCCAGACGCAACCTGGCCACGTCCTTTAGCGTATCTTCACGGGCATTATCAATAACCCATTGCAATTGGGTCTTGGCGCGCGCCATATCATTGACCTGCTCATTCACTCTTGCAGCCAGCAATTCGGCATGCGCTGCATAAGCGGTGGAGCCGTATTTATCCGTCACCGCGGTGGCGGCATCGTTGATGCGCCTGGCATCGTTGCTTGGCAGTTGCTCGAGGAATTGCTGATACAAAGTGGCTGCTCCGTAAGATTGTTTATGCTGGTAGTACTGCCAACCCCACCAGCCACCCATCGCAACGATCACGATCAACAATGCACCCAGTATCTGGTTACGGTTGTCGTTCCACCACGCCTTAAGGGCCTCGAGCTGTTCCTGTTCCTGCAAATCCAATGTTGCCATGTCTTCCACTCCCGCTTGATAAATTTATTACATTATTGAACCTGTTGTGCCGCACACCGGCTTTTTTGCGCGATGAGGCTGTTTGCTACATTTTCAGGAGCCGCACCACTGTCTCGGTAAGATTCTGCACGCTTACCCGCTCCTGTTCGCCACCCTGCATCGGCTTTACGCTGATTTCGTTCGCTTGCGCTTCGTCGTCACCGATTACCAGCGCAATACAGGCACCGCTGGCATCGGCTTTTTTCATCTGCGACTTGAAACTGCCCCCGCCGCAATGCAGCAATACCCGCAAACTGCTGTCGCGCAATTGCTCGGCCATTCGGCTGGCCAACCTGCCCGCCAGTTCACCCCGATGCACCACATACACATCCACTTCCGCTTTGGGTAGTGCCATGCCATCGTCCTGCAGCAATGCCAGCAGTCGTTCCACACCCATCGCGAAACCGGTTGCCGGAGCCGGCTTTCCGCCGATCTGTTCCACCAGTCCGTCATAGCGGCCACCCGCGCAGATAGTGCCCTGTGCACCGAGTCGCGTGGTCACCCATTCGAACACGGTGCGGTTGTAGTAGTCCAGCCCACGCACCAGTCGCGGATTGATCTCGAACGGCACATCGTGATGCCGGAGTATCGTCTGCACCTCTTCAAAGTGCTGCAGTGCATCTTCTTCCAGCTCGTCCATCAACCTGGGTGCGCCGGTGATCAGGTCCTGCATCACCGGATTCTTGCTGTCCAGTATGCGCAACGGGTTGCTGTGCAAACGGCGCGTGGCATCGGCATCCAGCATGTCCCCGTGCTGCTCGAAGTAGGCGATCAGCTTGGCGCGATGACGATGCCGTGAAGCGGTGTCGCCCAGGGTGTTCAATTGCAGGGAAACATCGCGCAGACCTAGCTTGTTCCACAGGCGCGCACACATCAGGATCTGTTCCGCATCAATATCCGGGCCTGCAAAACCCAGCGCTTCCACGCCGAATTGATGAAACTGGCGGTAACGCCCCTTCTGGGGACGCTCATGGCGAAACATCTGTCCGCTGTAATATAAACGTTGCGGTGCGTTATACAGCAAATTGTGCTGCAGCACGGCGCGCACGCATGATGCTGTTCCCTCTGGGCGCAGCGTCAACTGATCGCCGTTGAGTGCATCGGCAAAACTGTACATCTCCTTTTCCACGATGTCGGTCACCTCGCCGATGGCGCGCTTGAACAAGTCTGTCGGTTCGACCAGCGGCATGCGGATGTTTCGGTAGCCGTAGCTATGTAACCAGTCGCGCACCACTTCCTCGAACCATAACCACAATCCCGCCTCGTCCGGCAGGATGTCATTCATGCCGCGCACGGCTTGCAGGGTTTCATTACTACTCATTTTCTGAACGATTTCTTTAAACGGTGTGAAGCGGGGTACTGCGCGGCGTTTTTTGTGTCTCACTGTTGCGCGATGCGTATTTGCGTGCCACGTAGCTGTCCACGATATCGGTAAATTCCCTGGAGATATTGTCACCGCGCAGGGTCATGGCTTTTTCACCGTCGATATAGACCGGCGCGGCGGGACTCTCGCCGGATCCGGGCAGGCTGATGCCGATGTTAGCCAGTTTGCTTTCACCCGGCCCGTTGACCACACAGCCCATCACCGCCACGGTCATGTTTTCCACGCCTTCGTATTGTTCGCGCCACAGCGGCATCTGCGTGCGCAAATGGGCCTGAATACTTTGTGCCAATTCCTGGAAAAAACTGCTGGTGGTGCGTCCGCAGCCGGGGCATGCCGTCACCATCGGCGAAAATGCGCGCATACCCAAAGTCTGTAATATCTCCTGGCCCACCAGCACTTCCTGGGTGCGATCGCCGCCCGGCTCGGGAGTAAGTGAAATACGGATGGTGTCGCCTATGCCTTCCTGTAGCAGTATCGCCAGCGCGGCGGTCGAAGCGACGATGCCCTTGGAACCCATACCCGCTTCGGTCAAACCCAGATGCAGCGCATAGTCACACTGGCCCGAAAGTGCGCGGTACACCGCGATCAGGTCCTGCACATCGCTGACCTTGCAGGACAGCACGATGCGGTTATGCGCCATGCCCAACTTTTTCGCACGCTGCGCACTTTCCAGTGCCGAAGCAATCAGCGCGGCACGGGTCACCTCATTGGCTTCCCTGGGTTGGGCCAGGCGCGAATTTTCGTCCATCATGCGTACAACCAGATTCTGGTCGAGACTGCCCCAGTTCACCCCGATACGCACCGGCTTGTCATAACGGATCGCCGTTTCTATCATCATCGTGAACGGGTCGTCATCCTTGCGGTTGCGCCCGACGTTGCCCGGGTTGATACGGTATTTCGCCAAAGCCTGTGCACAATCCGGGTAGTCGGTGAGCAAGCGATGGCCGTTGTAATGGAAGTCGCCCACCAGCGGCACATCGCAACGCATGCTGTCCAGGCGGGCACGTATATTTGCCACCTGTGCAGCTGCTTCTGGAGTGTTGACGGTGATGCGCACCAGTTCCGAACCCGCCTTGGCCAATTCAAAGACCTGCTGCGTGGTGGATTCAATATCGGCCGTATCGGTATTGGTCATGGATTGAACCACGATGGGCGCACCGCCTCCCAGCATTACCTTGCCGACCAGCACCCGTTGCGAAGGGCGTCGTTTGATGATGGCAGCACCCATGCTCATTTCAGCGTAATCCGCGCCACTTTGCTTGAAGAGTTGGTATAGGGCGCCAGATCGATCAGCTTGCCATCCTGATACAAATGCGTTGCTGGCGCATGGCCAACCACCAGCGAAAGCGGCAAGTACCCATGCAGATCCATTTCACTTCCGGGTGCATGTATCCTGGAGGAAATAATTTTTCCATCTTTGTCAGTGATCTCTGCCCAGGACTCTTCGTCGAACACCATACGCAGCAAGGAAATCTTTACTATTCCACCATTATCAGTTGCAGTGCCGGCCGGCCGGGTTTGCGACACCGCTGAAGCAACCGCGGTCTTTGTGGACATGACAACAGGTTTATCCACAGTCTCCGAAGCCGGCGGTTTCGACTTTTCAGGTTTATCAGGTTTTTTGGGTGGCTCGACCTTGTTATGTTTCTGGACAGGCGGAGTCGGGGGAGTTTGCATTTCAGGAGCCGGATTAGTTTGTGTTTCAGCAGGCAAGGAAACCGGGGTTTCAATTTTTTCAACTTTTGTTTGCTTAAGCGGAGCCGTGAAATGCCACACAACAAACCCCGCCACAATCAGGGCGATCAGCAAGGCGGCGACCAACATGAGCAGGTTTTTTTGTGCCGAATAATCTTTGGGGAATGGCACATCTACAGAAGCC
>JBBRFZ010000089.1:0-10482 GCA_038241165.1 Burkholderiales bacterium
CGCTGCTTCAACCCATGAATTAATCGGGAATGCAAGGCCATACCGAAATCAATTGAATTTTAACTGTTGCAGCATAATTTTTCATGTCGAGCAAACCAATTTGCATAAACTTGATTGGTTAAATGATGCCGACTCTCCTGCAGATTTGACTGCTAATGCAAAATGCACGGGCGAGCTCCCGCACAATCTATTCTTGTTAATCAATAAACCGGAAACCGGCATTGAACCGCCGGCCTCCGTCATCAGGATTTATGTTGCGAATGTTGTGAGCCCCACAACTTAAGGTGTCATCACTCAACCGCCACACGGATTGGCCGGAGCCGCTCCACCGCCAGAACCGCTGGTATTACTTGCACTTTGGGTTTTGTATGCCCGGTCCTCAGTGATAAGCGCATTGGCATTCGGTGCATAAGGGTCGATGATTTGACGCGACGCCACTTGAACCGCACTAGCGGCTGGCCGGAAAAATGATTTCACATCGGTGCGCCATGGTGAATTCGCTGGCAGGATATTGTTACCCGTAGCATCCGGCAGGTTTGACAAAGAGTTCCACTCGATCATTCCTCCATCATAGAAGCGGGTCGGATGCCCGAGTATCACTGAACTCGCCATACCGGTGATCATGGCCCGGAAGGTGGTCTCGCACCAAACATAGGCCACGTCGCCGGGCTGGTAGGCATTACCCGCCCCCACTAGCACATAGCTGCCATTCACCATGCCGAAGCCGCTCGTATCCACCTCACCATTCATGTAGCTCACCAGTTGCGCTTTGGGCTTATAGCTGTAGCCTTGTGTAGCGTCGAGGAGATTGGAAAAATTCAGGTCGAGCGCCCCATTCGGATGCCCTTGGCGCGAACCGTTGTTCTGGAAGGAACTCATGTAGTTGTAGGTAGGGGCCGCATCGCAATATGCCGCAGTGCCGCAACCGCTCGAGACACCATCATTCAATTCACGCTTTAGGCCTGCGCTGTACTGGGTGATGGTACGGGCATCCCAGAGAAATTTTCCGCTACCCTTCATGCTGGTGTCGGTCGCGGGGATAACCGATAGCATGTCCCCCACGGTGGCGATCAAGGATGTATTATCTACTCGGATATTTTTAACCGAATATAATCCATCGCTGGGCGGCGTAGCGCCCGTGGCAGCAAAATCGGTAGCGATCATTGCACCGCTGTCAAACTGCCACTTGTTTCCGCCATTCAGGATGGCAAGGTGCTTGGCATCCACACCCCAGTAATGGAAGGCCAACCAGGCACGGCCCTGGCTCATTACATTTCCGGTACTGGCCGTGCCCTGCAGTATAACAATCATGTCATGCAGTGGGTCGATGCTGTACTTCTTGAGCTGTGCATCCATGGTTGGGCCGTCAAGCACCAGACTCGGGGTGCTGATTACGCCATTGGAGCGGGTCATCACCCATTCCGAACTGGCTGCCAGATAGCTAAACACATTGAGACTGCCGGCGGGCGGCACGATGTAGCAGTATCCACCAGTGCACGTCGTTGTAGCCGGAGTGGTGGCGGGGACGACGGGAACCTGCTCGCCGGTGGTCACCTCCAGGATCACCAGTTTGCCGGTGATCCCCGCAGGACGCTGGTTGATCCAGTCGTCTTTCCAGCGTTTGAGTGTCGCCCCAGTAATCAGGCCACTGACATTGACGTTATAATCGCTAGCAGATACGTCCGTAATATCTGCCGGTGAGTTAACGGTGATAGCGACGGCCGCGGTGTTTCCGTTGTTCCTGTCTTGGCTGCCACCGCAGCCTGCCACCAAAGCCAGTAGCAGCAGCATCGCACAACGACGCAATAACCAACTACATTGCCCGCCAATTTCCTGATAATTTTTCATTCTCCCCTCCTCCGTCGTAAATACGATTTCAGCTTTCAATGATTGGGCCAAGCTCGGCCTAGGTTATACCTGCCAAGCAAGTAAAGCAGAATTCATACCATAAATAATAAATTTTATTATTCATATGGTTGTATAAATAAGGTAGAGCTTCAACAATTGCACAATTCATCAAAACACATGCTGTCTTTCAATTTGCAAGCCTAAGCCACCACTTAATTTTTCCAAAGTTATACCTACATTGCATTATTCAAGCTTGGTTAATAATTTAATGACGCATATTGCGAAATAGAATTAAGTCATCGTTCGTCCTGAATGAGATTTTTAACAAATTCAAAATGTTAAAAATCTGGCTCATAAATTGCTTACTGAAAAGTAGTTGAAAAACTTGGCAGGTATGATGCTTTACCAAATTTTTAGGCCTCTTGGTCTGGCATGGGTTGGGATACGACATCGCTTGGCCCGAGCCAACAGGTTCAGGCTTAAGCAGGTAGATCTGCCTGGTCACGGCTTAGTATTGGTGAATGAGTCACTCGATTTTATGGGTGACAATTGCTTGCGAACCAATTTGCTCACTAAATTGCTATTGGACAAAGCTACAACGGGGTCGGTATTTGAAATAATTTCGGATAATCTAAGTGCTATGGAGACCATTCCGTTTATGCTTCCAAATTGCAACTGCGAGCACCTTGCCACTGTACTTGAACCAACATGCCGGAAGATTTATGTTCGTAAACGCTGAACCTAATCACTACGCCTAAAAACTTGAATTGAATCCTGATGAACCACCAGTAATCAACCATATTCGAGAGGTAACCCATAATGACAAGTCTTCCGTGTAACACCGTTAACGTAGACACCCTTCCCGTTGTGATAACTGAACCACGCAATGTTATAGGTGCGTTTTTGGTACTGGGATTCTTCGCCATTGTTTCCCTGGGTTCCTTCGCGGTAGATCACCGTTTCATTTATTTTTCCGCCTACCTGTGGTTTGGGTTCATCTACGGCATGTCATTACAATATGGCCGGTTCTGCATGGCATCCGCAATCCGCGATCTTTTCGCGGTTGGAGTCCCGCGCATGGCCGTCGGAATCATGATCGCGATTGTATTGTTTAGCCTGATTTCAGCATTCGTGACCGTGGCCGGGGATAGCACATTCCATCCTTCTCCCATCGGAATCTACTCAGTGATTGGCGGTCTGATTTTCGGCATTGGCATGATCTATACCGGGGGCTGTGCCTCAGGCTCTCTTTACAAGACCGGAGAAGGCAGTATTGCCGCGCTACTGGTAGTCCTGTCACTCAGCTTTACGCAGGTATGGTTTGTAGATGCGGGTGGATGGTTGAACCATCTTGTACCGGCGGCCTGGACCCAAGCCACTCTTGCCCAAGGTTTACCCGCCGTTATCACACCGACCAACGGTTGGTACGACCAGTTTATAGTCGGATACGTCTGGAAACTCTCGGCACATACCGTTGGCGAATTGCTCGGTTTCACCAACATCATATTTGCAGCGTTCATCGGCAATTTCCTAATCAATTCCATCATACCGGCGACAATTATCCTCGCGGGAATCTACCTGCATTGGTACCGTAAAGGTTTCTTGCGCGGGAAAGAGTCTCAGTATAAAGGTATCAGCACTGAACTTGCCGGTTTTTGGAGCATGATCACCGCCTCCAAACGCACAGCTATCGCGGGTCTCGTGCTTGGTGTTGCAGCCGGCATGCACATGTGGGTCATGCAAGGATTGCAACAGCGCCTTGGCATCTCAAATGCCGGGGAGTTGCTCGCAGGAATGGGTTACGGCGGACTGAGTATTCAGGATACAATTTTCGATCCAGGTTATTTCTACATCACGACCCAAGAGGCCCAAGCTGCCGCATGGGTTGTTCATAAACTCGGATTTAATGTAATGGACAACGTCTTCTTCGGGCTTGACAACGGCGCGCCTAATCCACTCTTAAATCCGGTGCTGTGGATGTCCATTGCCCTGGTAGGCGGCTCTGCTGTAATGGCGCTACTTAATAATGAGTTTAAATTCAAAATGCCTAATCTGGAGATCGCCACTTGGGCAATCTTCGGCGGCGCCCTGATGGGGATTGGCGCGCGTGTGGGACTGGGCTGCAACATCGGTGCATTTTTCGCAACCGTAACGAATGGAGACCCATCAGGTTGGCTGTTCGGTCTGGGTATGACGGTAGGAGGCCTTATCGGCGTTAAATTCTTTAACTGGTGGATCGAACGAAAAATGGCCAAGGAAATGGCATCGTTTGATCTCTAACGAAATCTGAAATTCAATACAAAGGTGAATAAATCATGGCAGTCAAATTTGAAAAAGTGGGCGACGGAACCTATGTGTTGGATGTTCAGGGCTATGTCTGTCCTCACCCCCAACTGTATACCAAGAAAGGCATGGAAAAACTAAAGCAGGGTGAAATTCTTGAATTGATTTTCGATAATCCATCTTCAGGCGAATCTATATTAGCCATGTGCCAAGCCGAGGGTAATGAGATCATCGAGCAGGGAAAAGAAGCTGGCAAAGCGACTATGCGCTGGCGCATCCGCAAAAGTTAAATTATTCACAGAAAGAGCTTTGATGAAAAAAAATGTCTGGATCGTGATTGCGGTAGTCCTGTTCTTCCTGGGTTTGATCATTTCCTTTGCTTTAACGCCAGCAGATCGAAATGTTGCGGGCCAAGGGGCATCAGCCGCCGCTGAGGTACATTGACCCGTTGTTAAATTCCTGCGCATGAGAGAGAAACAATGCTACTAGGCATCGTCGCAACAAATGAGCACGCTCAAGATCATCTATTGGGCCTTGCCTCCGCAGCCAAGGCTCGTGGTTGGCAGTGCCGCTGTTTTCTTACGGACCTTGGAGTAAGGCTTCTTCATTCGGTTGAATTGCTTGAACTGGTAGACGCAAATGTGCTGGATCTGGCCGTTTGCGAACATAGTTGGGATATCTACGGCAGTGGTCAGGCACCGGCTGGTGTGAACATGGCAAGTCAATACCAGAACGCAGAGCTGGCCCATTTATGCGACAAAGTAATCGTTCTCTAGATTCCCAAATATATGAATAAAAGTATTTTGGTGATTGCAAAAAACAACAAGGTCGAAGCGCTGCGGGTGGCGATTGGTCTGACACTTCTCAGCGACCCGGTGAAGTTGGACGTGCTGCACGAGCTTGAAGACACTCCTGAAATCCAGGAACAGCTGGAAGTTCTGGAGTTCGCAGAGGTCCCGCATGAAATACTCGATGAACATGCAAAACTGATCGACAGGCTGGCTCAAGATCTGATCAATGCGACTACGGTGTATGTTATATGAACACAAGACGCAACATACTGGTTCTCTACTCCGACAACGAAGCGCCCGTCGTTGTGGCGCAATTGGCAGAGGCTATAGCACGCTTAGGCTCGACTGCCACTGTTCGCAAAATGTGCAAGGGCCAATACGGCAACATCCTTGAAGCAGTGGAAATCAACGACACCGTGATCTACTGGCCACCAGACTTTTAGACTGGCACAAAGTGGAAGTTCTGAGCAATGGCAACGACTGACTTCTATGACCGAAGAGATTTGTCTGTGGAAGTGATATTCACCATTGCAGATTTCAGGCAGTCAGCAACATAAGAACCAGTACAATATTTTATTGTCGAGCCGACAGCAAGAAGATGAATGCAATGATTGCCGCAGCTGTCTTCTCCTCATATGCTCGCAACTGTTTGGTAAAACATAACTGTTAATCCGTAGATCACTGGTTCGAGTCCGGGTCGGGGATCCAGATCACCACCAAGCCTCAAGGCAACACTAAGGGTTCTACTATCCTCAGAACACCCTGCAGCAAAATCGCAGTCCGATCGGCAGATATTGCGCAAGGGTCGCCCGAACTACACTATATTTTTCCAAACCGTTAATTTTCGTTTGCAGTGTCGCATCCATAATATAATGCCTCGTATTGCCGAACGGCCAAGAATTAAACGTTGAAATGGTATACAACAGATTTGATATCCCAGTATTTATTTGGTTAAGCCATGTCAAATACAACTAATACTGTTTGGCGTTTCACACTTGTCGTAGCGGAAATTCTGCTCATCACCTTTTTTGATTACAAGGTGGCATCGACATATTTTTCTCTGGACGTATTGTATTGTCTGCCGGTCATTCAAGCCGCACAAATTGGTGCAATCCGATCGATGCGCCGCTCTGACAGACAGACATCCACAATCATAGGCGTTCTGTCCGCGGTTGCCTGGAGTGTCGCTGAAGCGGCGATTATCTGGCCCGGCTTTCCCCCTGTCGCGTTTGCGATGAACATATTTACCCGTAGCGTTACTTTTACCGTGCTTGGCCGGGTAGTCGCGAAGCTATGGAAAGAAAGGGAATATTCCCGCAAGGATCCGTTGACAGATCTGGCCAACCGCCTGGAATTCAATGAGAGATTTAAAGCAGAGCAATTGCGCAGCGAACGATCCGGCAACCCATATTCCCTGCTATTTATCGACATTGATCAATTCAAGATACTGAACGACAAACACGGCCATCATGTCGGAGACAAGGCCCTTAAGGCCGTGGCAGAGATATTAAGTGACAACTCCAGGAGTGTTGATACCGTTGCGCGCATTGGCGGGGACGAGTTCGTATTATTGTTCCCCGAAACGGATGAGTATATCTGTGACGTGTTGGTCAAGCGTATCAAGTCGGCATCCGATAACAAATTCCAGGCCGAGGGCTGGTCGATCTCATTATCGATAGGCCATACAACCGAGACCGGCAAAGCAAGAAGCGCCGATGAAATATTGCATGTTGCCGACAAGAACATGTATGCGATGAAAAATAAAGGCCAGTAGCCGCGCAAATCGGGCAGGGAATAACACGATATTCCCGCCTGTAAAATCTGTACCCCCTTCCCCAGTTTGTCCCCAGGTCTCTACCGTTTGCTGCAGACGCATGTCTCGCCTTGGACATTCATTGCATCATGCCCCAAACAAAAACGGCATCCGGTCTTTCGACCGGATGCCGTGATAAAACAGCGGTGAAACTATGGCATGACGGTGTCAATCACAATATTCAAACCCTTTGCTCCCGGTTTGATGGTTGAGGTCATTCCCTGCAGGTCGCCGGCTTGCGAAATCGGCGTACCGGACTTCGACACGCGCGCCACCACCACGACTTGCGCAAAGCCTGACAGTTTGAGCTGCGGCTGCATCGCCATACTGTCGTCCAGGGTGAACTTTAACGGCAGGTCCTTTACCTGTTTGCGCATAACCGCCAGCGGCATTTTCGGTCCCTGTGCGGCACGCGCGAGAATGAAAACGGTATCGTCCGGAGAGACTTTTCCCGCAAGTGCGCTGCTCAGCGATACCTTGCCGGTAATCGCAGTAGCCGAATCACTGGCTACTTTTGCGGAGGTTTTCAAGATCAGCTGCGCGAGCTTTTTCTTGCCGTCCGGCTGTTTGACAAGCAGCTCAGCCGCACGCTTGAGTCCGCCAACGTAAACTTTACCTTCCGCTGTTCCCGGTCCAAGCTGGTCAATCAGCGCTTGCCAGCGTGTAATCGCTGTAATGTAATCACCCCGCTCCATAGCGGCGGAACCGGCCAGTGCAAGTGCCGTGTTGTTGTTGGGATCCAGTTCCAACGACTTGCTTATCATCTTGGTCACTTCGTCATTCTGAAGTGTCTGACCGTTGGCCATTGCATAGACATCGGCATAATTCGCCCATAACTGCGCCTCGTTCGGTACCAGAACCACGAGGCGCCCATATGCGTTGGATGCATCGGAAAATCGTTTCTGTTCCGTGTAGGTACGGGCCAGCATCCACCAGTCGCTCGGATCCCTGGAGCCGCGCTTCACTTTATCCTCCAGCTTTTTCAGCGCTTCCGGAGAATGAATCACGCCTTCGGCATCGGCCACGATCATGTCCTGCGGCGATAATGCGTCGACATTTCCCAATGTCAGATAAAGCGGCACACTGACCACCGGAAGCAATACGGCCATCACGATCGCGAGCACCCTGGCCGGGTTGCGAGGCGATTTTGCCGCAGGTTGTTCGGTGATCTTGACTTCGTTCAGCAACCTTGACTGCAATTCGCCCCTGCCCTGGTCGTATGCTTCCTGGGTCAGCAAACCGTTATGCAAATCGACTTCAAGCTCTGTCGCCTGATCGCGCAGAATGTCCAGATTCGCGGCATCCCGCAACACCTCGTTGTCCGATGAAGATTTACGCCACAACGGCAAGGCAACAAAAAGCGCTGCGACCAGCAACATGGCTGCGCAGAGTATCCAGAATAAAATCATGTTTGTGGGTCTTTCGGTTTGTTTAGCAAGTCTGCTGTGCGTTGCGCTTCTTCGGCGGATAGCTGGACTTCGGGGGGTGCATTTTTACGTTTGCGCAGTTGGTAGACCAGACCTGCCAGTCCAATCAGCAACAATCCAAAGGGACCATACCAGAGCAATATCGTGTTTCTTTGCATCGGCGGGTCGAACAGCACGAAATCCCCATATTTTGAAACCAGGAAATCGATGATCTGCTGGTCGGTCATGCCCTGCTTCATTTTCTCGCGCACTTCCTGGCGCAAATCCTTTGCCAGATCCGCACGCGAGCTCGCCAGTGATTCGTTCTGGCAAACCAGACAACGCAGATTTTGCGCAAGATGGACCATGCGTTGTTCGAGCACAGGGTCTTTGGCCAGATCTTTTGCCTCACCGGCGTACGAAAGGGCCGACATCAAGCTGAATAGTAGTATCAATAGATATTTCATTTCGCTTGTAGCTCCGCAACCAGTGGAAGGATTTTTTGCTGCAGGCTTTCATGGGTGACTGCGCCGATCTGCTTGTAGCGAATAATGCCCTGCTTGTCGATAACATAGGTTTCAGGGACGCCATACACGCCATAATCGATCCCGACACGACCATTGGCATCCGTGGCAACAAGTGTGTAAGGATCGCCGCCTTCGCGTAACCAGGCCTCACCATCCGCGTTTTTGTCCTTGTAATCCAGACCATAGATAGGCACGATGTTCCGTTGCGACAGCGCCATCAGAACAGGATGTTCATCGCGGCAGGAAACACACCAGGATGCCCACACGTTAAGCAGCCAGACCTTCCCCTTCATGTCCTGCGACGAGAATTGTTTGGCAGGTTCATATAACTGGGGCAGCGTGAATGCCGGCGCGGGTTTGTTTATCAGTGGCGAGGGTATTTCATGCGGATGCAGTCCTAATCCGACGTACAAAAATCCCGCCAATACCACAAAAACAACAAATGGCCAGAAGCGCATCATGATGCCGCGCCTTGTGTTGCGATGCCCCCGTCGACCGGCCGGTTGCCTGCCGCGATAAGCGCTGCTTTCTTGCTGTGGATACGGTAACGCCGGTCACTGATGGCCAGCACGCCGCCCAGAGCCATCAACAGGCATCCGCCCCAAATCCAGACTACAAACGGCTTGTAATACACACGCATCGACCAGGCGCCCGGAACTTCCGGAATCGGTTCTCCCATGGAGATGTACAGGTCGCGGAATATGCCGGTATCAATTGCCGCTTCTGTCATCGGCATTCCGGTAGCGTTGTAGTGACGCTTCTGCGGGCTCAATATGCTGACGAACTTGCCATCCTTGGTAACGGTGAAGTGCCCCTGCTCCGCCGTATAGTTCGGACCCGTCGTGGCACGCACACCGTCAAAGCGGAAAACATAGCCTCCCGAATTTACCGTGTCGCCCACGTTCATGCTCACATCACGCTCGGCTTCATAACCCTTCACCACGGTTACCCCGATGATGAACACCGCCACGCCGAGATGCGCCAGCTGCATACCGTAGTAGCTCAGGCTCTGGCTGCGCACACGTTGGATAAAGGGGCCCTGACCGCTCCAGCGTTGCTGCAAACTCACCATCAGCGAAGCAACCACCCAGAATGACATCAGCAATCCCAATGCGATCATTGGCGTCCAGTGCCTGAAAATCAGCGGCAACAATATAGCGAGGATCGCCGCGCCGGCGAATCCCCAGCGGACGCGCTTGCCCAATTCAGTCATACTGGACTGCTTCCATCGCGCCAATGCCCCGAACCCCATTATCAGGACTGTCAGCGCCATCAGCGGAACGAATACCGCATCGAAATAGGGTGGCCCCACCGAAAGTTTGCCCATGCCCAGTGCATCCATGAACAGCGGATACAGGGTGCCAATGAACACTGCAGCGGCGGCAACCGACAGCAGCACGTTATTCCCGAGCAACATCGATTCACGCGAGACCATATCGAATTTTCCGCCAAGCCCGATCTTGGGCGCACGCCAGGAGAACAACAGCAAAGACGATCCGATCACGGTCACCAGAAAGGCCAGGATGAACACACCGCGCTTGGGATCAACCGCGAACGAGTGCACCGAAGTCAATACACCCGAACGCACCAGGAAGGTACCGAGCAGACTCAGGGAAAATGCCGCTATCGCAAGCAACACTGTCCAGCTCTTGAACGCGCCGCGCTTTTCCGTGACGGCCAGTGAATGGATCAGTGCCGTACCCACCAGCCATGGCATGAATGAGGCGTTTTCAACCGGATCCCAGAACCACCAGCCTCCCCAGCCGAGTTCATAGTATGCCCACCAGCTGCCCAGCATCACGCCGCAGGTCAGG
>JBBRFZ010000090.1:0-10245 GCA_038241165.1 Burkholderiales bacterium
CCAGCACTGTGTATCTTGCCACGGATCCCTTCAGCAAGCAGCAGGTCGCCATCAAGTTATTCGATCTGGGCATGTTACACGACCCCAATCGCGCCAAGATTTATCGCAAACTGTTGATGACCGAGGCATCGCTGGCTGGAAAATTGTCACATCCGCATATTGCAAAGATTCTGGATGCCGTGATGGAGGGCGATTCCAATTATGTGGTGATGGAATACATCGAGGGCAGTACGCTCGAGAAGTACGCCGAGGTGGATACGCTGCTGCCGATCGGCACCATTGCGGAAATTGTTTACAAGTGTTGCAAAGCTCTTGAATATGCCCAGTATCAGGGGGTGATTCACCGCGACATCAAGCCGGCCAATATTTTGTTACAGGGTGAATCCAATATCAAGATTTCAGATTTTGGCGCGGCGGCAATCCAGAACCAGCAAACCACGCAGGTCAGCGGAGTAGGTTCGCCTGCCTACATGTCACCGGAACAAGTCAAAGAGTTGAAGCTGACCCATCAGACAGATATCTATTCACTGGGAGTCGTGATGTACAAGCTGCTAACCGGCAAGCTGCCGTTTGACGCCAGTAATAATTTCAGCATGATTTACCACATCATCAACATCGAGCCGCCGCTACCCAGCATGTTTCGTCCCGAAATGCCGCCGGAGATGGATGCGATTGTAATGCGCGCGATGGAGAAGGATACTTCCAGGCGCTATCAGACTTGGGAAGAGTTTGCGAACGATCTGGTCGGTTTCTCCAGTCATTCTGCCCCAGCAGAAAGTGAAATTCTTGATACGGAAAAGTTCGATACGCTGCGCAGCCTGGCGTTCTTCAGGAATTTCAGTGATGCGGAACTTTGGGAGGTGATGCGCATCACTGAATGGCGCAAAGTACCCGAATCCGAGTATATCCTCCGTGAGGGTGAAAAGGGGCGCTCGTTCTACATCCTGGGGCAGGGCACTGTCCGTGTGACCAAGCAGGGCCGGTTGTTGAGCCTCTTGCATCGGGGTGATTGTTTTGGAGAAATGGCGCACATTCTGGAGCGCGACTTCAAACGCAGTACCGACGTGATCGCCAAGAACGACGTGGTATTGATCGAAATCAATCCAGATGTGCTGATACACTCGACACAGGGCTGCCGTTTACAGTTCGGCGAAGCCTTTCTGCGCATGTTGGCAAAGCGTTTGTCGGTTGCAAATACACGGGTTTCGCATTTGTTGGCGGATCATAATCAAACGGAAAACGAACAAGAAAATGTCTAGTGCCATAAACGGGTTCAAGAATATTACCGTCGCAGAACTGCAGGCGATGATGGAAAGAAACGGGGTACACCTGGTAGATGTGCGTACCGACGCGGAAATATCGCGCGGAAAAATTCCGCAAGGAGATCCGTTACCGCTGCATTTGTTGCCGTTGCGCCTGGGCGGGATGAACAAGGATTCCACCACTGTTTTTTATTGCCAGGTGGGCGGTCGTTCCGCTCAGGCTGCCGCATTTGCCGCGGCAAGCGGCTTTACCGATGTGTATAACCTGCAGGGCGGGATATCGGCATGGGCGCAGGCCGGATTGCCGATAGAGGCATGAAGTTCGATGTCGAACTGGATGCCCGCCAATTGGCCTGTCCTTTGCCTATTCTGCGCGCCAAACAATCCCTGTCGCAAATGAATAGCGGGCAGGTGCTCAGAATAGCCGCAACCGACAAGGGCGCGCCTAACGACTTTGCGGAATTCTGCCTGAAGACCGGCAACGAGTTGCTGTCATCAACGATGCATGGGAGAGAATTCGTTTTTTATCTGCGTCGCCGTTGATTGCTACCGGCCCAGCTTGCCGCGCTGGGTTTGCAATTGGGCCAGTGTCGTGCTGAACTCCTCCATGCGCTTGCGTTCCTGTTCTACCACTGCTGTGGGTGCGCGGTCTACAAAGTTTCGATTCGATAGCTTGATCTGCGTCTTGTTTATCTCGTTTTGCAATCTGGCGATCTCTTTGTCCAGCCGTTCGCGTTCGGCTGCAATATCGATCTCAACTTTCAGCATCAGCCTGAATGAGCCGACGATAGCAATAGCCGCATCGCCTTCAGGCAGTTCGGCGACAATCTGCACTTCGCTGAGTTTGGCCAGGCTGCTGATGTAGGGCGCGAGTGCGTTCAGTGTATCTTTATCTCCGGCTGCGATCCCGGAAGAAATTATCAAGGGAACGCGTTGTGCCGGAGAAAGATTCATCTCGCTGCGCAGGCTGCGGCAGGCGGTGATGATTTCCTGCATCAGCACAATTTGCCCCATTGCCGCCATGTCTATCCTGGCAGAGTCCGCTTCAGGATAAGCCTGCAACATGATGCTGTCGCCTGTTCTGCCGGCGAGCGGTGCGACGCTTTGCCACAATTCTTCGGTGATGAACGGGATGATCGGATGCGCCAGACGCAGGATGGCTTCCAGCACGCGCACCAGTGTGCGTCGAGTCGCGCGTTGCCGGGCAGGAGTTCCAGTGGCGATCTGCACCTTGGCAAGTTCCACATACCAGTCGCAGTAGGAATTCCACACCAGTCCATACACCGTGCGTGCGGCCATGTCGAAACGGTAATCGTGAAAGTGCTGGGCCATTTCGGCTTCGGCCTGTTGCAGCACACTGATCATCCACTTGTCCGCGGCTGAAAACTCCAGCGGCAGACTTTCATCCAGTCCGGTGTCCTGCCCCTCGCAGTTCATCAGCACGAAACGTGTGGCGTTCCACAGCTTGTTGCAGAAGTTGCGGTAGCCCTCGCAGCGTTGCATGTCGAACTTGATATCCCGTCCCGGTGAAGCCAGCGAAGCGAAGGTGAAACGCAGCGCATCCGTGCCGAATGCCTGGATTCCTTCGGGGAACTCCTTGCGCGTGCGCTTCTCGATCTTTTCCGCATCCTTGGGATTCATCAACCCGGAGGTACGTTTTTTCACCAATGCTTCAATGCCGATACCGTCGATCAGGTCGATCGGGTCGAGCACGTTGCCCTTGGATTTGGACATCTTCTGGCCTTCCGCATCGCGGATCAATCCATGAACATAGACGTCTTTGAACGGAATCTTGCCGGTAATGTGTTTGGTCATCATCACCATGCGCGCCACCCAGAAGAAGATGATGTCGAAGCCGGTGACCAGCACAGAAGAGGGCAGGTATTGTTTGACGAACTGGTTCTGTTGTTCGAAGGGCAGGTCATTTTTCCAGTCCAGTGTGGAGAATGGCCACAGCGCGGAGGAGAACCAGGTGTCGAGCACGTCGTTGTCGCGCGTGAGCTGAAGGTTAGGTGTGAGCGTATCTGGCGCAGCCCAAGAAATACGAACCCTTGCAGCGTCCTCTTTCCGGCCATTGGCGGATAGATGTTCACTGAAACGATCATATGCTTCTTGTTGGTTGTGTGCGACGTAGTGGTGTCCTTCCGAGTCGTACCACGCCGGAATCTGATGGCCCCACCACAACTGGCGCGAAATGCACCAATCCTGAATGTTGTTCAGCCACTGGTTGTAGGTATTCACCCAATTTTCCGGGTAGAACTTGATCTCGCCGGAGGCAACGCATTCCAGCGCCTGATTGGTGATGCTTTTTCCACCATTTCCCGGTTTAGTCATCGCGACGAACCACTGGTCGGTCAGCATCGGTTCAATGACTACGCCGGTACGGTCGCCGCGCGGAACTTTGAGTTTGTGCTTTGCTTCTTTTTCAAACAGGCCCGCTTCTTTGAGATCGGAGACGATCTGTTTGCGTGCGACGAAGCGGTCTAAGTCGCGATACTTTGCAGGGATTAAATTTACAGTCCAGGTTGTTTGAAGAAGCATTTTCTGTGAGGCATAAAAATCGGGGCCGCCATCAGGCTGTGTTTTCAGTGAGTCAGCTTTATGTGGAGCCAAGTTGCGTTGTTCGTCAGTCCAATCGTCACCTTTGGTGCCTTTTATTTTTCCATCAAGAGTAAAAATACTAATAGGCTCCAGTCCGTGGCGTTGTCCTACTGCATAGTCGTTAAAGTCATGCGCGGGCGTGACCTTGACCACTCCGGTGCCAAATTCTTTATCGACATACTCGTCGGCGATGATGGGAATGTTGCGCCAGCACAGCGGCAGTTGTACTTGTTTGCCGATCAGGTGTTGGTAGCGTTCATCCTCGGGGTGAACCATTACTGCGACGTCACCCAGCATGGTTTCGGGACGGGTGGTGGCGACGGTGAGATGCGTTAAACCCTTTACACTGTCCGGCTCGACGAGCGGATAGCGGATATGCCACATGAAGCCGTCTTCTTCTTCTTGCACCACTTCCAGGTCGGATACGGCAGTATGCAGTTTCGGGTCCCAGTTCACCAGGCGCTTGCCGCGATAGATCAGGCCTTCATTGAACAAATGTACGAAAGTTTCGGTGACGGATTGCGACAGGCCTTCGTCCATGGTAAAGCGTTCGCGCGACCAGTCGGGGGAAGTGCCGAGGCGGCGCATCTGGCGGGTGATGGTGTCGCCGGAAACTTTCTTCCACTCCCACACCTTTTCGATGAATTTCTTGCGGCCGAGATTATGGCGCGTAATGCTTTGCGCATCGAGTTGGCGCTCCACGACGATCTGTGTCGCAATACCGGCGTGGTCGGTGCCCGGTTGCCACAGTGTGTTTTCGCCTTTCATGCGGTGATAGCGGGTCAGCGCATCCATCAGGGTCTGGTTGAAACCATGTCCCATGTGCAGCGTGCCGGTAACGTTGGGGGGCGGCAGCAGGATACAGAATGCTTCGGACTTGTTTTTATCTAATCCGGCCTTGAAATAACCGGATTGTTCCCACTCTAGATACCAGTGCGATTCTATTTTTTTGGGTTCAAAACTTTTTTCGAGTTCCATTGTTCTGGGTTGCGGCGAACCGCCTGTCCTGAGCTTTTCATTAGGGGCGCGATTATACCAAAGGTAGGCAACCAGCTATCAGCTGAGTGCGTGGTTGTTGTCGATTCATCGGCTTTACAACCACGGCCTACCCCTTGCGGGTGAGCAGATGCGAAATTGTCACTACCAAAGGCAGGCAATTCGCTATCAGCTAAAGCAGATGCGAAATTGTCACTACCAAAGGCAGGCAATCCGCTATCGGCTAAAACAGATGCGCCGTGTCGTTAACAGATTGCAGGGGCGATTCGTGAATTGCAACCGAAGAGATGCTGCGGTTATCGGGAATCGAGATAGGTATTCAGTGCATCCTGCAATAACCCCGGTAACTCGGCTTTGAGTTCGTCGAGAGCACGGTCGATGGCCTGGCGTTGCAGTTGTTCGAGGTGAAGGCCAAGTTTCTGCGTGAACATGATTTCGATGCGTGTTTCGAGCCGGTGCAGGAGCTGCTGAATTTCTTCGTCGTTCAATTCGCGTGGCAGATTGGATTTGGAAATGACCTCGGTGAGCACAGGCAAGTTGTTCAGTGTCGTTTCGCCCATCGTTACAGTTGGCAGGGACGATCCGGCGGGGGTACCGCTATTCGGTTGTTCGCCGGGTTGTTCGCCGAATTTTTTGATGGGCGTCATGTATTTTTAGTTTTGGATAAATCGATATGGCGCAGTTCATAGCCGCGATCACGATAGAATTTGAAACGTTCACGCCCCATGCGGCTGTCTTCGGCGTCGCTGCCGATGATCTCGATGACACGCTCAAAGCGGCTGAAGAATGGCATACATTCGCCATGCAAGCTGATCAGCAGCTCATGATGGGGGAATTTATCGCCGCCATGACTGAGTACGACCGGCATTTGCCCGCTTGCGCCGGCGTCACCGCGATAGTGCGGGATAAAAGCGGTGGCAGGGTAATGCCAGAGCAGTTTATCCAGCGCATCCGTTGTCGCAGCGTCGGGCGTGCTGATCACCGTGCGCACGCCGCCTTGCATGGCTTTGTGGCTCAACTGGCACGCCGTGCGCAGTTTGTCCGGCGAGCCGGTATAAAAATCCACTTTAGTCATAACGTAGGGGCATTATTTTGCGGTTTGTGCGCGGCGAATCAGATATTGCGCGAGCAGCGGTACCGGACGGCCCGTTGCGCCTTTTTCTTTGCCCGACTTCCATGCGGTTCCTGCGATGTCCAGATGCGCCCAGCGATAATCTTTGGCAAAGCGCGACAGGAAACACGCGGCAGTGATGCTGCCGCCCGCCCTCCCGCCGATGTTCTGCATGTCGGCAAAGTTGCTGTCCAGAAGTTGCTGGTAGTCATCCCATAACGGCATGTGCCAGGCACGGTCATATGAATAATCGCCTGCGTCCAGCAATTCCCTGGCAAGTTTGTCATCGTTGCTGAACAGCCCGGTAGCGACATGTCCCAGCGCGATGACGCAAGCACCGGTCAGGGTGGCGATGTCCACCACGGTGTCCGGTTCAAAGCGCGCGGTATAGGTCAGCGCATCGCACAGGATCAGACGGCCTTCAGCATCGGTGTTGAGTATCTCGATGGTCTGGCCCGACATGCTCTTCACAATGTCGCCGGGTTTGCTTGCCGCACCGTCGGGCATGTTTTCACAACTCGGGATCACCGCGACCACGTTCAGCTTCAATCCCATCTCGGCAATCGCCTGCATGGTGCCCAACACGCTGGCGGCTCCGCACATGTCGTATTTCATTTCGTCCATATCCGCGCCGGGCTTCAGCGAAATGCCGCCACTGTCGAAAGTGACACCCTTGCCGACCAGCACAATGGGCTTTTGTTTTTTGTTGCCGCCCCGGTATTCCAGCGTGATCAGTTTTGCGGGCTGACGGCTGCCGCGTGTAACGGATAGCAATGAATGCATGCCCAGTTTCTGCATGTCCTTCTCATCGAGGATGGTCGCTTTGAGTTTGTGCTCCTTGGCCAGTGTTTTGGCCTGATCGGCCAGATAAGTGGGTGTGCAGATATTGCCGGGCAAATTTCCCAAATCCTTGGTCAATTTCATGCCGTGCGCGATTGCGGTGGCTTGACCGAGTGCCGCATGTGCGGCGCTGCCGGGTTTTTCGGTACAGCCCAGCAGGATCTTGCGCAGCGTCGGGGCCTCGGCGGGTTTGCTCTTGAACTGGTCACAGCGGTAGCCGGACTCGGCAGAGACCAGCACAGTCTGCATGATCTTCCAGCCTTCATCTTGACCCTTGACGGGCAGGTCAGAGAGGTACAGCGCGGCATCCTTGCAGGCGGTTTTTTGCAGGGCGCCCAGTGTGGCACGCAATACTTCGACGTACTGTTTGCTCGTAAATGCATTGGCTTTACCAAGACCAACCATCAACACGCGATCTGCAACGATGTTGGCAACGTGATGCAACATCAGGATGCTGCCGACCTTGCCATTCATGTCACCCCGGGCAATAAGGTCGCTTAAATGATGTTTTGCTGCCTTGTCCAGAAATTGTGCCGACGCGGAGAGTTTGCCGCTTTCATACACGCCAACAACCACGCAACCACTGCGCTGCTTTTCCAGACTGCTTTGTTTTATGCTAAATTCCATGTGTTGCTCCTTATAAAAGCCTCATGCCTAGATGCCCGATTATCCGCAAACTTATCATATAAAGTCAAAGCCATTGCGCTCGGGGATTTTTCATCGAACTATGGTGGGTGAATTTGCCAGCAATGGATTGCTGGTATTCGCAGTACTGTTGGGCATCATAGTACTCAGCCAGTTGATACGCCTGTTAAGCGCTGCGGTCAGCGGTTTGATAGCAGTGGATGGGGTGATGGCGCTGTTGGGCTTCAGTGCCCTGAACTATTTGCCGGTGTTGCTTTCCATCAGTTTGTTCATATCCATACTACTTACCTTGTCGCGCTGTTATCGCGACAGCGAGATGGTGGTGTGGTTTTGTTCCGGCATAGGGCTGACGCGCTGGATACGCCCGGTTTTATGGTACGCCTTGCCGGTGGTGGGTTTGATTGCGCTGCTCAGTCTGTTGTTGTCTCCCTGGGCATTGCGCAAAGCAGATGAATTCAAGACCAAATTGGAAAGCCGCGATGATGTGACATCTGCGACCCCGGGCTTATTCCGTGAGTCGAAGCAGGCCGACCGTGTGTATTTCATTGATAACGTCGATGCGGGATCCAACCGGGTTGGCAACATCTTTGTGCAATCTGAGCAAAACGGCAAACTCGGCACGATGGCGGCGAAACAGGGTATGCAGGAAACTCTACCGAACGGGGATCGTTTTTTGGTGCTGTTGAATGGCACACGTTATGAGGGCACCCCGGGCCAGCGCGATTATCGCATCGTGGAATTTGAGCGCTATGCAATGCGCATTGATGCAGCCCCGGTCAAACAGGCCGAGCCGGAAATGCGTGCCATGACGACGCTGGAGTTATGGCGCAACCCCACGACATGGAATCTATCCGAGTTGGAATGGCGGGTCGGATTGCCCATCAGCGCAACGATACTTGCTCTGCTGGCGATTCCCCTGGGCTATGTCAATCAGCGCGCAGGCCGTTCCCTCAATCTGATTTTGGCGATTGTGCTGTACATGCTTTATAACAATATGATCAGTGTCACCAACACCTGGGTAGGACAGGGCAAGCTGTCGCCCGGTATTGGTCTGTGGGCCATACATGTGGCAATGCTGACGCTGACTGTACTGATGTTTTATCGCCGTATGACATTGTTTTCGCCCCGCAGGTGGCTGGCGAAAGGTCAGCCACCTCCTGAAGTTTCTTCGCCTGATTTTCCTGCTTCTGTGAGTGAAGATACGATTACCCCATCTCCCTCCGTGAGAAGAGATGGAAGCGAGAAGCCGAGGTGAAAGTATGAATTTGCTGACGCGCTATCTGGGCCGCGAAATTTACCTCGGTATTGGCCTGGTTTTTCTCGCCCTCCTCATGTTGTTTTCCTTTCTGGACCTGATTCATGAACTGAATGCGATGGGGAAGGGGCAGTACAACCTGGGCTATGTGCTGCTGTTCGTGATGCTGACCATTCCCGGCCATATCTACGAGCTTTTCCCGGTGGCTGTTCTGATCGGCACTATTGTTGCGCTGGTGCAAATGGCTGCCAATTCGGAGTTGACTGTTTTTCGATCCTCCGGTGCATCGCTTTGGCAGATGGTTGGCGCGCTGTTCAAAATTGCCATGCCGCTGGTAATATTGAGTTTTGTTGTTGGCGAATTTTTGGCCCCTCCAAGCGAAAGAATGGCACAGGAATTGCGTTTGAAGGCACAACACGCGCAAGTTTCGCTGAAAGAGTTTCGCTCTGGTGTGTGGGTCAAGGACGAACACAGCTTCGTGAATGTGAAGAACGTGATGCCGGATACCAGTTTGTTGAATATTGATATTTACAAATTCGATGAAACATACCATTTGCAGTCGATTACCACTGCCAAGCGGGCAAAGTATATCAATGAAGGACGTTGGCAGCTTGAGGATGTATTGGAAACCCGGTTCAGCAAAGAGGGTACGAGTATTAAAGCTGAGCCACTGCAGGAATGGCACTCGGCTTTGAGTCCCGGAATTTTCAATGTGCTGCTGGTTGTACCGGAACAGATGTCGGCATGGAGTCTGTACCAATATACCGAACACCTGCGCGACAACCACCAAAAAAGTGCGCGTTATGAGATTGCGATGTGGAACAAATTACTATATCCCATTTCATTGCTGGTGATGATGCTGTTGGCGCTGCCTTTTGCGTCTTACCATCGCCGCGCGGGAGGGGTGGGCGCGATGATATTCGTGGGTATTGTACTCGGATTGCTGTTCCACTTTTCCGGGCAGTTATTTGCGAGCCTGGGCGCACTCAACGACTGGCAGCCTTTTATGAGTGCCACGGCTATGACCGGATTGTTTTTGCTGTTTGGCGTGGCGATGCTATGGTGGACGGAAAGACGCTGATATTGTTTTTACCCGTCCGATCCCGTACACAATAACCATGTTTATAAAGACCGCTAGCGTGTTTTGCGTTTCATGCCGTCTTTTCCAATCTATTGCAATATACCGTCAAAGTGCGGTATATTTGGCGGTATTTTAGCAGCGGTATATTTCTATACCGTCATTAAAGGGGTTGCCATGAAACTGACTGATACCGCAGCAAGGAAAGCGAAGCCCGAAGCCAAGCCCTACAAGATGACTGATGGCGGCGGAATGTATCTATATGTCCACTCAAACGGCGGCAAGTATTGGCGTATGGATTACCGCTTCGCTGGCAATCGAAAAACGATGGCACTAGGCGTATATCCAGACGTAACCCTATCGGATGCAAGGGAACGACGCGAAGCAGCGCGCAAGCTACTTGCGAACGACACCGACCCCGGCGCAGTGAAGCAGGCGCAAAAAGCGGCTGGATTGG
>JBBRFZ010000091.1:0-10244 GCA_038241165.1 Burkholderiales bacterium
AGAACGCGGGTGCCGGCACCAAGACGGTGAACCTGAATGCGGCCACCATCAATGACGGCAACAGTGGCAACAACTACACCGTGACGCTGGCGGGCAACAGCACCAGCACGATCACGCCGCGCGCGCTGACCGTGACGGCGAACAACGCGTCAAAAATACGGTTCGAACCTAACCCTGCGTTCAGCGCCACTTATTCCGGTTTGGTAGATGGCGAGCAGCCCTCCGCACTCACGGGGCTGCTCGCGCTTGATACGCCGGCAACAAACGCTTCGCCCGCAGGCAACTATCCGATCATTCCTTCCGGACAAAGCTCCACTAATTACACGATTGCATATGCCGAGGGTGTTTTGAAAGTCATACCACCCAGCTATAAAGACATAGTTGCCACTGCGGTCAGGATGTCTTCGATTGTCCCTTTACAAGGCAATCGGGTTGATCCGGAATTGCCCCATCGTCGGGGTTTTGGAGGTTCTGTATTTGGCGACCTGAGTCGATTGAATTTCACCGTGATTGGTGCAGGCGTCAAAATGCCGCCCGGTGTGCAGCCAAGCGAAGAAATAGATGGTATGAATTAGGCAGCGGTGGACAAGAACCGGGCCTGACTGCACGCCACTTCCGATCCATCCCGCGCCTCGTCATGTCCCCCTGACCGGCGGATCCCGGGGAGGAGCCGCTCTGCGCTCTTTGGCGCGTTTCCAACTGAGCAAACTCTTTTTGAACTTATTCTGTCTGTTCGGGAAAGGCATATATTCCACTTGAGTGCGGTTGGGAAAATAATAAAGAAATCGCTCAAATGCTTGTTATCAGTGACAAGACGGCCAGTTGGTTTGAAAAGTGTTGCGGAACCGGTGTGGTATGCCATACTGAAGACGGTGGTAAAGGGGGTGGCTATGGTCGGCAAGTCGAAACAGCATGACAAGCTGAATGCGGGTGCAAAGACGCAATGCGCCCGTCCGTTGCGGGCGGCTGCTGAAAAAATGCTGGCACAAATGGCTCCTGCGGCTATTCCATCACGCTCCGTTGAAGAAATCTTTCATGAACTTCAGATATGTCAGGTCGAGCTTGGGATGCAGAGCGAAGAGTTGCATCATGCGAAGCTCATGCTGGAAGAATCACGCGACCGTTACACCGACTTCTATGATTCGGCACCCGTCGGGTATGTCACACTTGACAGCGGCGCCCTGATCGATGAAGTCAATCTGACCGGGGCCACTCTGCTGGGAATAGCACGCGGGAAACTGCTGCACGAGCGCTTTGCCGATTTCGTTGCTCCGGAAGATATCGATCACTGGAACCGATATTTCACCAGCGTGCTGCAGCGGGATGACAAGTTGAGCTGTGAATTGGCCGTCATGCGCAAGGACAAGACTCGCTGTCAGGTCAGGCTGGACAGCCTGCGTCGGCTGAAGCATCCCGAATCAGCTGTAATACGTATCGTCATGACCGATATCTCCGAGAACTTGCGCTCCGAGGAAGAGATGCGCGAGCAGGAACAGTTTTATCGCATGATCACGGAGAATGTTGAAGATTTTATCGCGGTGCTTGATCTGGAAGGACGACGGCTCTACAACAGTCCCTCATACTCCCGGTTGTTCGGAGACCCTGAAGTACTGAAGGGCACCGACTCCTTTGCAGAAATTCACCCGGACGACCGTGAACGTGTCAAGCGTTTGTTCGGGGAAACTGTAAAAACAGGAAGCGGTCTGCGAACAGAGTATCGCTTCTCGATGCCGGATGGCAGTTTCCGTTACATGGAGTCCCGCGGCGGGGTGATCAAAAATATTATTGGGCGGCCGTCGCGGGTCGTCGTCGTATCCCGTGATATCACCGAACGCATCATGGCCGAGGATCAAATACGCAATATGGCATTTTATGATGTGTTGACCAAACTGCCGAATCGCCGCATGTTCGATGACCGGCTGAACCAGGCTATGGCGGCCAGCAATCGCTCCGGCCGTGATGGCGCGCTGATGTTTCTGGATATGGATAATTTCAAGCCGCTGAATGACCAGTACGGACACAGCGCGGGCGACTTGCTATTGAGGGAAGTGTCGCGCCGTATCGTCAGTTGCGTTCGCGAAATGGATACGGTTTCGCGCTTTGGTGGCGATGAATTCGTGGTGATGCTCACCGAACTGGATACCGATAAAAAGTCTTCCATTGCCCAAACCGGCATCGTTGCCGAAAAGATCCGGGTTATTCTTGCCAAGCCTTACAAGCTGGTGCTGCAGCAGGAGGGCGTCGCGAAAAAGAAAATCGAATATCGCTGCAGTTCAAGCATTGGAGTGGTGATGTTCATCGATCACGAATACAAGCCGGCCGATCTTGTTAAAAGGGCCGATATGGTGATGTATCAGGCCAAGGAAAGCGGCCGCAATCGGGTTCTCTTTTTCAATACCTGACACCGGGATATCGCGCGAAAGTTCATGATGCGCGGTGTTGGAATCACCACCTAAGCATTATTTTGCCCAGCCACATTCCAACCATTGCGAACGCGATCATCGGCAGGTAATGCCACTCGATGACATGGATGATCGAGTTGTTTACTTCATAAAGCCGCAGCCAGATCGCGCCGATACTGAAGCTGAAAAGCAGCGCGCAACAGCCGGCCAAATGATAATGTGTACTGGCAAATTTACGCATCACGTAAAATATCCAGGCAGCCGGCAGCAGTGACACCAGGGTAATGCCCATAGTGCATCGAAAACTGTGGACCGGCAGCGGAGCCGACGGATTATCGGTCTGCCATGCGAAGAACATCACCGCCACAAATAGCACAAAAGTGATCAAAGGCGCGAATGCAACCCGGCGCAGCTGGTGCATGTCGGGAAACGACAGCAATGAGGCGCTCAGGGACGTGGCGACGAAGATGCCGATCAGCGCGGCAAGTTCAGCCGCGAACAACGGCTCATGGAGTTTGCTTAACAGGTCCGGGCGCACCCCGGAAAACATAAGCGAGACGGCGAGATAGGCCGTTGCCCATCCCATCCATTGAAGGCTCAGCGTATAAGGGTGGGGCGCAAGTTTCACTGTCGCAGTGTCCCGGGCCAGCTTGTTGATCAACGCTTCAATATTTCCCATCATTTTTCCAATTTTTGGCGCAATATCTTGTAGGCGCGGTGAGCCGCAACTTTGACGGCGGATTCATTCATGCCCAATTTCTCCGCTACTTCTTTCGCGGTATAGCCCTCCTGATGCATCAGTTGCAGGATGGTTGCCTGCTTCTGCGAGAGTTTTTCCACTTCCCCGCTGATGGATTCGTATGAAATGGCAGATTCGGTTACATTTTCATGCAAATAATCTTCCAGTCCTGACAGATCGTCGGCATGGTGCATCTGGTCGGCATAGTGCGCGCGCAGATAATCCTGCAGTCGAAATTTGGCGATCGCATATACCCACGGCTTGTAGGGACGGTTGCCATCGTAGGTGTGGCGGGCCTTGTGGATTGAAAGCAGGATTTCCTGCAGCAGATCATCCACTTCATTGGTGAAACTGAGACGATTTGCCAGAAACGGTCTGAGGAAACGCGAGGTTTCCCGCAGTATTTCAGCATAGGCACGCTTGTCCCCGTTGAGGGATTGCCTCATCAACGCTGCAAGATTGTCCGTTTTATCTGTCATGCAAGTTTTTGAAGTAACCTTTTCATGGCGCTGCCCGAATAAACTGGCAGGCAGGACGAATCATAACTGGTTTTGATGTTTGCATTGAACCGGGTGCGGGGTTCATCTGTCCAAGATAATTGATGAAAAAACAGAGATAATCGATGAGGAAACAGACATGCAACGCAGACATTTCTTATACGCGCTATCCGGGCTGACTATGGCTTTGGCGACCCGTTCTTTTGCAGAACAGGTATCCGGTAGCGACAAAGTGACCATCATGCAGTTTTCCGATGACGGGAAACCGCTGGGACGGGTAACCATTGCCAGGGTGCGCAAGGATGCCGAATGGAAAAAGCGGCTTTCGCCGCTGGCCTATGAAGTGACGCGCGAACAGGGCACCGAGCGGGCGTTTTCACAGCCGGGCTACGACCGGCACGAGCCCGGCCTGTACCGCTGCGTGTGTTGCGACAACGCGCTGTTCGATGCCGCGACCAAATACGATTCGCATACCGGCTGGCCGAGTTTCTGGCAACCGATCGCGCCCGAGAATGTGCGCGAGATTAGCGACCGCATGTTCGGCATGATGCGTACCGAGGTACGTTGCACCTTGTGCGATAGCCATCTGGGCCATGTGTTTGACGATGGCCCGCAGCCGACCGGTTTGCGTTACTGCATGAACACGGTGGCAATGCGCTTTGTGCCAAAACCGAAGCTTACCTGAACCGTTATGCTGATCTTTTTGTTGTCATACCTTGGCGGCGTTCTGACTATTTTCAGTCCGTGCGTATTGCCGGTATTGCCTTTCATCTTTGCACGATCCGATCAGTCGTTCCGGCGTTCAGGCTTGCCGATACTGGTCGGTATGGCCGCGACCTTCACAGTGCTGGCCAGCCTCGCGGCAGTTGGGGGTGCGTGGCTGATCGCATTGAATCAATATGGCCGTTATGCGGCGATGCTGTTGCTGTTGCTGATGGGGCTGGCGCTGATCTTTCCGGCCTTGTCGGATCGGATGATGCGTCCATTTGTCGCCTTCGGTGGTCGCTTGCAACAGCGCGCCGACCAACAGGCCAGCTTTAAAGGCTCGTTGTTACTGGGTGTGGCGGTCGGATTTTTATGGGCGCCCTGTGCCGGGCCAATTTTGGGTCTGGTGCTGGCAGGCGCGGCACTGAGCGGCGCAAATCTGTACAGTGCGCTGCTGCTGCTGGTGTTCGCTGCCGGGGCTGCGACGTCACTGGCGGTGGCGCTGCTGGCCGGAGGGAGGGTGTTCAATCTGATGAAGCGCGGTCTGGGTGCGGAAGAATGGTTGCGGCGCGGACTCGGTGTTGCAGTGCTGGTCGGGGTGGTGGCGATCGCGCTGGGCTGGGATACGCGCTTCCTGTCGCAATTCCAATTCTTAAACACAGCCGGCACCGAGCAAAAGCTGATCGCGAAGCTGGCAAAGCCGGCCGCACCCCCTCAATCCGGAACAAACGTCCCGGATGAAGCCAGTTTGCCGCTGATGCCACCATTTGAAGGTGCGACGCAATGGTTCAACTTACCACCGCTGACTGGCGGGTCGCTGCGCGGCAAAGTGGTGCTGGTGGATTTCTGGACCTATTCCTGCATCAATTGCCTGCGCACCCTGCCTTACCTGGAAGCCTGGGATGAGAAGTACCGCGACCAGGGACTGGTGATCGTTGGCGTGCATACGCCGGAGTTTGCTTTCGAGAAAGACCCGCGCAATGTCGGGCAGGCGATCCGCGATCTGGGCATCAAATATCCGGTCGTAATGGATAACCGGTATGCAATCTGGAATGCATACAACAACCAGTACTGGCCGGCGCATTATCTGATTGACGCACAAGGGCATATTCGCGACCAGCATTTCGGAGAAGGTGCCTATGACGAAACCGAGCGGATGATCCAGACCCTGCTAGAAGAGGCACACCGGGGCGCACCTGCGATGAACGAGGGCCTGGTCCGGGTGGCGGGGCAGGGTGCAATGGCTGCCGCTATGGACACGAATCGCTCGCCCGAAACCTATGTCGGTTATGCGCGCCAGCAGAATCTGGTTTCACCCGAGCCAGTCAAACGTGATGTTGCGGCAAATTACAGCGCTCCGCGTGTTCTCAAACCGGACCAGTGGGCGTTGAGCGGCAAGTGGCGTGTATCCCCGGAAGCGGCTGCTGTGCAAGCATCAGGGGCTGCGATCAGTTACCGCTTTCGGGGACGCGATCTGCATCTGGTGTTGGGCACGCTTCATGGCAAACCGGTGCGTTTCAGGGTCACCCTGGACGGTGGCGAACCGGGCACGAATCACGGCACGGATATCGATGCGCAAGGCAACGGGGTGATTCGCGAGCAGCGCTTGTACCAGCTCATCCGTCAAAGCGGTAAGATCGGAATCCACACCTTCCGTATAGAGTTTCTGGATGCCGGCGCAGAGGCGTTTGCCTTCACCTTTGGCTGATTTTAAAGGAGAGTCATCATGCAGACCATCAATGTCATTCGTCGTTATTTTTTTGGCGCCGGTCTGTGTCTCGCGTTCGGCCTGGGTGTGCTGTCAAACGCCCAAGCTGCACCGCTTGAAGAAACGGCCGTGTTCGCCGGAGGCTGCTTCTGGGGGGTGGATGCGGTGTTCAAGCACGTCAAGGGCGTGACTGACGTGGTGTCGGGCTATTCGGGGGGCGATGCGGCAACCGCCCATTACGAGATGGTGAGCCAGGGCAACACCGGACACGCAGAATCGGTGCGCGTTCATTTCAACCCTGCGCAGGTTTCCTATCAGAAATTGCTGCAGGTGTTTTTCGGTGTGGCGCACGACCCCACCGAGCTCAATCGCCAAGGCCCCGATACCGGCAGCCAATACCGTTCGGCGATCTTTTACACCGGTGACGAGCAGCGCAAGACTGCGCAAGACTATATCCGGCAGCTCACTGCCGCACACACTTACTCCGATCCCATCGTCACGCAAGTTGTGCCGCTGCAACAGTTCTATCCAGCCGAGGCGCATCACCAGAATTATCTGGCACTGCATCCAATGCAGCCCTATATCGTTTTTAACGACATGCCGAAGCTTGAGCATTTGCGCGAAAAGTTTCCGGCGTTATACCGGTAAATATTTGCGGGTGAGCCGGGATGCGTTCGCATCCCGGGTGGATGATATGTTCGACGCAAACTGCAACTGACGATCCAGCCATCGTCAGCGTCCGTATATATCTTCAAATCGCACGATGTCGTCCTCGCCCAGATATTCCCCGCTTTGAACTTCGATCATGACCAGATCGACCACGCCGGGATTTTCCAGGCGGTGTTTGTGGCCCGCAGGTATATAGGTGGACTCGTCGGTGTTGATGAACAGCTCCTGGTCGCCGTTGACAACCCTTGCCATCCCGCTGACCACCACCCAATGCTCGCTGCGATGATGGTGCATCTGCAGGCTGAGCCGGCCCGCCGGTTTGACCACGATGCGCTTGATCTTGAAACGCGGTCCTTCTTCCAGCACCGTGTATGTTCCCCAGGGGCGGTGTACGGTGGTATGCAGTTTGTGCGTTTCATGACCTTCGCTTTTGAGGCGGGCGTAGAGCAGCTTGACATCCTGGGCGTGATCGCGGTTTGCGACCAGCAAGGCATCCGGCGTGTCGATGATCACGAGATTGTCAATTCCAACGGCGCCGACTATGCGTTGTTTACTCTGGATATAACAATTGCTGACGTCATGCAGCACAACTTCGCCTGCAATGCGGTTGCCGTCGGCATCAGGTGCGGTGAGTTCGCCGACCGCGTTCCATGAACCGATATCGCTCCAGCTGATATTGCAAGGTACTACTGCGACATTCGCGGACTTTTCCATGACGGCATAGTCGATTGAGTCGTCCGGTACGCGGGCAAAAGATTGCTGTTCGAGTTCGATCTGGGTGTGGCCTTTTCCCTCCACCCGGCCGGATTGTTCGAGGCAGGCGCGGGTGGCAGCCAGAATTTCCGGGCAGTGGAGTTGCATTTCGCGCAGCATGGTTCCCGCAGAGAAACAGAACATGCCGGAATTCCACAGGTAATTGCCGGATTCCACATATTCGCGGGCCAATTCAAGGCCGGGCTTCTCGACGAAGCGCACCACCCTGTTTCCGTCTGCTTCGATATAGCCGTAACCGGTTTCGGGCGACTCGGGGCGGATGCCGAAGGTGACCAGTTTGCCCTGCGCAGCCAATCGCATTGCCTCAGAGACGGCGAGGGCAAAAGCGCGCTGATCGGTGATCAGATGATCTGCGGGCAGCACCAGCAAAAGCGCGTCATCACCATGGCTTGCCGCGACTTGCAGTGTGGCCGCGGCAATGGCGGGAGCAGTGTTGCGGCCAAAGGGTTCGAGGATGAAGTTGTTGGCAAGGTTTGTGTAGTCGGGGTCGGCGACCTCGCGGTACTCGTCCCTGGTCTTGAAGTACAGTTCGCGGTTGGTAACAGTCATGGTCTCGGCGACATCCGGCAGAGATACACCGCGCAGCCAGGCTTTTTGCAGCAGGCTTTGCCCGTCTTCAAGTCGAATAAATGGTTTGGGGTGCAACTCTCGTGAAACCGGCCAGAGTCTTGAGCCTGCTCCACCGCATAGTATCGTCGGGATCAATTTCATGAATTAATAGTAGCTATGTTAATGCCTGGACTGCGCGATTGTACTCAGTTACACGCAGGATGAGAAACAATGCATGCCTCACGACAGCAGGGAAGTTGATATTAGTTCTAATTAGAACTATATTGTTCGCAATCAGAGCCAATCAGTTGAATTATGCCAACCCCGACATTTTTACCGCTAATGCGCGAATTGTCCCGCACCTATCAGGCTTTCGGGGCTTATTCGTCTGCACATGTGCGTGCGCTTGGACTGACACCGGCGCAATTCGATGTTGTCGCCACCCTGGGCAATACCCCGGGCATGACCACCAGGGAATTGGGCGAGAAAACGCTGATCACCAAAGGCACGCTGACCGGCGTGGTGGATCGCCTGATGGATAAAAAACTGGTGCGAAGGGTCACCTTGCCCAGCGACGGCCGTTGCCAGATCGTTCACCTGACAGCCCAGGGAGAGAAATTATTTACGCGCATTTTCCCGGCGCATCTGGCACACATGGAACGCGCTTTCGTCCAGTTGTCGCAGAAGGAGCTGAACGGTATGACCGATAGCCTGCAACGTTTACGCGAGGCGCTGGGTGAAGCGCGATCAAAGTAACCTGAAAAGAGGGACTGGTGTTTACCGGCAAAGCCGAAAATGAATTTTGTCGTTCGTCCTTCCGGCCATAAGGGGTGAATTTTGTGTAGTGTGTCAATTTAAATATAAGGAGTTTCAGTATGTCAGACAAGCAAGCTGTCATCGCCCAGAAATCCCCGTTTGTCGTTGAGGTTGAAGCCGGCAAAAGCTACTGGTGGTGTGCCTGCGGCAAAAGTGCTACACAGCCGTTTTGTGACGGCAGCCACAAGGGCAGTGAATTTACCCCGGTCGAATACAAAGCGGGCAAATCGGAAGCAGTATATTTTTGCGGCTGCAAGCACAGCTCCAAGGGAGCACTGTGCGACGGTACCCACAAGAAACTGTAATTTCGCATCCAGGGCGTCCAGGTTGCCCGGATTTATTGATGATTGATTTTGTTCAGCGCCTCCAGGCCGATTGAGCATTCAGTATCAGCCGGCGGGGAAGCGCTGGTTACGCGCTTGATTAGGTCGCAGCTCAGGCGTAGAGTGCCGCCCCATTCTGCCTCAGGGGATGTTCGGCGCTATGAGCGAATCCAAAACAAAAGAAAAGCTGCCTATACTGTTGGTTGGTGCTATCGGCGTTGTGTATGGCGACATCGGCACCAGCCCGCTGTATGCAATAACAGCGACGTTTAGCGGCCCTCATCCCCTTCCGGTCGTGGAAGCCAATATCCTGGGCGTGCTGTCCGTGATGTTCTGGACCATCATGCTGCTGGTCTCGTTCAAATATGTGGTGATCATGATGCGTGCGGATAACCAAGGCGAAGGCGGCTCGATGGCACTGCTGTCACTGGTGAGGAAGCTGACCAGGCAGCACCCAAAAACAAAATGGTTCGTCACCGCCCTCGGTGTGTTCGCTGCAGCGCTGTTCTTCGGCGATGGCATGATCACCCCGGCGATCTCGGTATTGTCCGCAGTCGAAGGATTGGCTATGGTTTCGCAGAAGTTTAGTATTTACGTGCTGCCACTCACCGTCCTGATTTTAACCGGCCTGTTTTTCATACAGAAACGCGGAACCGGAGCGGTCGGACTGGCTTTTGGCCCTATCATGGTGGCCTGGTTTGTGTGCTTGGGTGTGTTCGGCATGATCGAGATTGTTCAGTATCCCCAGGTGCTGTCCGCACTGAATCCCTGGTACGGATTTGAATTCCTGAGAACCGATCCCCGGACATCCTTCTTTGCGCTAGGCGCGATTGTCCTGGTCATTACCGGGGGAGAAGCGCTATACGCCGACATGGGTCACTTCGGCAAATTCCCGATTCGCGTTGCCTGGTTTACGTTTGTGCTGCCAGCGCTGGCACTGAATTACTTCGGTCAGGGCGCATTGCTGCTGCACAACCCGCAAGCCATACAGAATCCGTTTTACCTGCTCGCCCCCGGCTGGGCGCTGATACCGATGGTGCTGCTCGCGACAGCCGCAACGGT
>JBBRFZ010000092.1:0-10237 GCA_038241165.1 Burkholderiales bacterium
TTATAATGAAAATGTAACTTGTTCCTGCTGCTCAAACTAATCAAATAATACTACAATTTTTGAACGATACAAAAGCGAATAGTTACATAACAATTCATGTTTTTGTGCATCGTCGCGTTTTGTTATCTATCAACAGGATACAAGATTGTTCCGAAATGGATATGACGGAATAATCCCGACTTGATTGGTGTGTTTTGTCCTGGTGATCTTCTGGCAATGGATGAATGCCGGACTATTAACCGTGATTCATATGCCGACATCGCGGCATCCGGGCATTTCCCTTCATGTTTGCCCCGCTGTTTGAACAACAGGTTGCTGCGCTGCTGCCGTACAATCCGGTTTATGCACATACAGCCATTTACCGAACTCACCCCGGATGCCGTGCTTGATGCTTTGGGCAGCATCGGCTTGCCGGGCGATGGCCGACTGCTTGCCCTGAACAGCTATGAGAACCGCGTCTATCAGACAGGCATGGAAACCGGGCCTGCGCTGATCGCCAAGTTTTATCGGCCCGAGCGCTGGTCAGACACCGAGATTCTGGAAGAACACGCTTTTGTCGCGACACTGGCGAAACGCGAGCTCCCGGTGGTGCCGGCACTGGAAATCAACGGCAACACTTTGCACAAGTTTCATGGTTTTCGTTTCTCGGTGTTCACCAGGCACGGCGGCCGGGCGCCGGAGCTGGATGATTCCGGTACGCTGGAATGGATGGGACGCTTCATCGGTCGCATCCACGCGATTGGCGCGCTGCAGCCCTACAGGCATCGCCCCACACTCGACATACAGAGTTTCGGTGTGGAGCCGAGTACCTATTTGTTGGCGCGTGACTTTATTCCTGCAGAGTTGGTAGAGGTCTATCGAGGCGTGGTCGAGCAGGCGCTGGATGGGGTGCGGCGCTGTTACGACCGTGCCGGTACCGTAAAAAAATTGCGCCTGCATGCTGACTGTCATGTCGGTAATGTGCTGTGGACCGATGCCGGACCGCACTTCGTGGATTTCGATGATAGCCGCATGGGGCCTGCCATCCAGGATCTGTGGATGCTGCTGTCAGGCGAGCGTGTCGAGATGACGCGGCAGCTTTTGGACCTGCTGGCAGGTTACGAGGATTTTTACGACTTCGATCCGCGCGAGTTGCACCTGGTCGAAGCGCTGCGCACTTTACGCCTGATCCATTACGCCGCGTGGATCGCGCGGCGCTGGGATGATCCCGCGTTTACCGTTGCCTTTCCCTGGTTCAATACGCAACGCTACTGGCAAGACCGCATACTGGAATTGCGCGAACAGATTGCATTGATGGATGAACCACCCTTATCGATCTAGGAACGAACCGAATGACCAACGAAACCGAAACCATCATCGCCGCAACGCAACGCTGGCTGGAGAAAGCAGTCATCGGCCTCAACCTGTGCCCGTTCGCCAAGGCCGTGCACGTCAGGAAACAGATACGCTATGTGGTCAGCGCGGCGACAACGCCGGAGGCATTGCTGGAAGAACTGATGAACGAGTTGCGCGCACTGCAGGATGCCGATCCCGACAAGCTCGACACCACTTTGCTGATCCTTCCTTATATGCTCGCCGACTTTCTCGACTTCAATGATTTTCTCGACACGGTCGATATCGCGGTGGCGGAGCCGGAATTCAACGATAAATTCCAGGTCGCCAGCCTGCATCCGCGGTATCAATTTGCCGGCACTGCGCCGGACGACATCGAGAATTACACCAACCGTTCGCCTTACCCCACGCTGCACCTGCTTCGGGAAGACAGTGTGGATCGCGCCGTGGCAGCCTTTCCGGACGCGGACCGGATCGTCGATAACAATATCGAGACGATGAAGAAGCTGGGGCGCGAAGGGTGGAAGAAACTGGGGTTGGATGTGTTGTAGACGCGTGGTGTTGCTACGCCTTGTTCGCGGCGATTTTCAGGAATAACTCCAGCCTGCGTGCATCGATCTTTCCTTCCGTGACCGCATTGTGCAATGCGCAGCCCGGCTCATGCGCATGGCGGCAGTCGTGAAAACGGCACTGGCCAAGATACTGCGCGAATTCCACGAATCCCTGTTCTATGCCGCCGAAGCTCAGGTGATGCAGGCCGAAGGCTTGCACGCCGGGGCAGTCGATCAGGGAGCTGTTCGCATCAATCCGGTATAGCCGCGCGTGGGTGGTGGTGTGTTTGCCGGAATCCAGCACCGTGGAGATTTCGCGGGTGGCAGCTTGCGCGTCGGGCAACAGCGCGTTGATCAGCGTGGATTTCCCCATGCCGGATTGCCCGACCAGCACGCTGGTGTGGCTGGTCAGAAACGGGCGCAACGCAGACACATCCTGCTTGGCGCTGAGTTCCAGCACGCGATAGCCGATGGCGGTATAGGGGGCGAGTCGCTTGCGCGCGGCAGCTGCGGCGTCGGGCAGATCGCATTTGTTCAGCACGATCAGCACATCGAGCTTCTGGTCGAAAGCCGCGACCATGCAACGTGCCAGCAACTCGTCGCTGAAAGAAGGTTCTGCGGCCACCACCACGATGATTTGCGTGACGTTCGCGGCGATGAGTTTCTCGCGGAACGCATCGGATCGATGCAGCAGCGAGCGGCGCGGTGCGATGCGTTCGATTACGCCCTGTGCGCCGGTGCCGTCCCCGGTGGATGCGTTCGCTGTGCGTTTGATTTCGACGATATCACCGCACGCCACCTCGCTTTTTTTGCCACGCGTCAAACAGGTTATTTCGCTGCCGCCACCCAGCCGTACCAGATATTGGCGGCCAAACGCCGCGATAACTTGTCCGTGCAGCAGCCCGCTCAAATCTTGAACAACGCGTCCACTTTCGCGGCGCAGATGAAATCGTTTTCCGACAGACCGTGTACAGAATGGGTGGTGTATTCCACCCGGCAACTGTTATAGCTAACGGCCATTTCGGGATGATGATCTGCCGAGTGTGAAAGCCATGCGACCGCATTCACGAAAGCCATGGTCTGGTAATAGTTCTTGAACTGGTAGGTTTTGCTAATCAGGTGGTCATAGCGCTGCCAGCCTTCGATTTTTCGCATCAGCCCATCAGCTTCCGCGTTCGACAGCGGTGGCGCGTCGGCTTTACAGGGGTTGCACTGCCTGCTGCTCAAGTCATTTGCTTTGCTCATGGCTAACTCACTTGAATTTGTAAAAGATGTTGAGGTACGAAGCGATGTCCTGCGTTTCCTGCGCGGTGAAGTGCGCGTTGACATTGCCGCTGCACATGCCGATCTGCTCGATCAACCCCGCCGGGGTGTTACGCTTGCGATCAATGCGGGTGAATATCTTGTTGCCGTCGCCGCCCATGATCTGGTTATGGCACCGGTTGCAATTGTATTGCGCAAACAATTTTTCTCCGGTCTGTGGATTGCCGTCCGGAAAGGGATTGGCAGATGCGGCCGTTGCAGCGCCCAGGAACATCATTGCGGGGAAAATCAGGTTTGCGAACAGTTTCACAGGGTTCTCCTTGTCATGGATAAAGTCAGGCCGGCACGGATTGCAGATGGGAGATGCGCACCATGGCCGGTGGGTGCGAATCGTAAAATTTGGAATACAACGGATCGGGCGTGAGTGTTGCCGCGTTGTCCTGATACAGTTTTACCAGTGCGTTGACCAGGTCGGCGGCATCGGTCTGCTGCGCGGCGTACGCGTCAGCCTCGAATTCATGTTTGCGCGAGTAGGCCGACATGATCGGCCCGAGCAGGAAGCTGAACACCGGAAGCACCATGAAGAACAGCAACAGCGCGAGCGCGGTGGACGGCGTGGTAATCCCCAGCCCCTGATAAAACCAGGTGGTTTGCATCAGCACGCCGAGCAGCCACAGGAACCCCAGGCTCATGGCAAAGGTGGCGACAATGCGTTTCACCACATGGCGGCGTTTGAAATGGCCGAGTTCGTGTGCCAATACCGCCTCTACTTCATTGATGCTCAGGCGTTCCAGCAGGGTGTCGAAGAACACGATGCGTTTGGTTTTGCCGAAACCGGTGAAGTAGGCGTTGCCGTGCGAGCTGCGCTTCGAGCCGTCCATCACGAACAATCCCTGCGCGGTAAAGCCGCAGCGCTTGAGCAGGGATTCGATGCGTGCTTTCATCACGTCGTCCTGCATGGGCGAAAATTTGTTGAACAGCGGCGCGATGAACGACGGGTAAATAAACAGGATCAACAGATTGAACACCACCCACACCAGCCACACATACAGCCACCAGTATGTTCCCATGCGTTCCATCAGCCACAATACGCCGAACAGCAACGGCAAACCGAGAACAGCGCCGATCAGGACGCCTTTCAGTGCGTCCAGCAGGTACAGTTTGAAGGTCATTTTGTTGAAGCCGAAGCGCGCCTCGATGACAAAGGTGCGATAGATGCTGAAGGGCGCCTCCAGCAACGAGTACAGCACCAGCACGGCGACCAGAGTGGCCATGCCCTGAATGATCGGTGTACCGAACCATCCATTGCACAAGTGGGCGATGAACTGGATGCCGCCACCCAGCGTGAAGGCCAGTAGCAGTGCCGCGTCGAACAACGCTCCCAGCATGTCGAAACGTGTCTTGGCAGAGGTGTAGTCGGCCGCTTTCTGATGCTGGTCCAGTCGGACCTTTTCATGGAACGCATCCGGCACGGCAGCACGGTGCGCGGCAATATGTGCGAGATGGCGACGCGCCAGCCACAGTTTGGCCAGCGTGGTGGTCGCCACTGCGGCGATGAAAATAAAAGTGAATTGCATTGCAGTCATAGGGATTGTTATTTCAGTGTTCGCATCAAGCATGGTTGTGACACAATACGCATCACACCGTTCATTATCAGTTGCACGAATTATGGCACAAAACCAGAATTACCTAATCTGGATAGACATGGAAATGTCCGGCCTGATGCCGGATACCGACCGCGTGATCGAGGTCGCGCTGGTGATCACCGACAACAATCTGGAAACGGTTGCCGAGGCGCCGGTGCTGGTGTTGCATCAACCCGACAGCGTGCTGGACGGTATGGATGCATGGAACAAGTCCACCCACGGCAAATCCGGCCTGATCGAAAAGGTCAAGGCATCCACACTGAACGAAGCCATGGTCGAGGAACAAATGGTAGCGTTCCTGAAGGAATATGTCCCGGTACGCACCTCGCCGATGTGCGGCAATTCCATCTGCCAGGACAGGCGCTTCCTGGCCCGCTGGATGCCGAAGTTCGAGGATTATTTTCATTATCGCAATCTCGACGTGAGTACCCTCAAGGAACTGGCCAAGCGCTGGAAGCCGGACATGGCACAAGGGGTTAAAAAGCACGGCAAGCACGAAGCGCTCGCCGATATCTACGAATCCATCAGCGAGATGAAGCATTACCGGGAGCATTTCATCAAGCTTTAAACGGCGTTGAACAGCATGGTTTGTCAGCACGCCAGCTACGATTGGAGGTAACGATGACCAAAACCACACCTGTTGCGCCCATTCCATCCGGGAGCGACAAGGCTCAGATAGTTGAACGACCGGACGGTTTTTACTGGCAGGACACGGAGTCCGGGCAGCAGTTCGGCCCTTTTGCCACCCTGGCAGAGGCGGTTCAGGACTTGGAAGGGCCGGACGACAACAGCATTGAAGAGGGTGAATCGCTGGAAGATGCCGAAGAAGAGATCGGAATCTCCATCTGGATAGATCCCGAAACCGGTGAGCCCGCAGAAGACGTGTCCATCCGCCATAGCGACGATTGACGGCACACCCGCATAACTCCCGGCGCTGCGGGAATTAACGGCTCCAGGTCACACGCAGCAGGTTCTGATCCGGGTTGTAGTGAAAATCCAGTTCGCCCTGATAGGCATGGTGCAACGCTTCACCGATGCCGCGGGCCAGATGAATGTCGGTGGTGGTCACCAGCGTACCCTGTTTGGTCTTCTCAATGTCCATGATCCGCTGCATCGGGTGTTCCGGCTTTTCTTGCGTTTCCCGGTTCTTTACCAGTTGCATAATTTCCTGTTCATGCTGGTCGAAAAATTCCCCGGCCAAAGTCACGTAGCCGGCCGGGAAACGATCATGCACGCGATGGCAGGCAGGGCAGGTTGTCTGATGCGCGTCCCTGGGTTTTCCCAGCCACTGCCAGCGCCCGGCATGGAACACCGCACCACAGTCGATGCAGACCGTCGGCTCGGAAAGTTTGCCCCTCGCTTTGTAGCTGTCCATTACCGTTTCCAACGGTAAAAGGTCGTGGCGGATCGAGTGAAAGCCAGCCGGGTGTGTCTGCTTGCTCATGATAGACCTCCGTGATTAAAATTCAATTTCATGCATGCCAACCTGCATCCCGGAATTCAGTGCCAGCATCAGTAATATGAACCTGAAATTCCAAAATACAAGTCATTTATAAATGATGGATTTACTCAGGTATATGGATCCGGGATGCATCTTCATGTTGGTCCGGGATGATCGTCCGGGGCCATTCGGCGGAAAGCGGGGGTACGTTTCAGTCCGGCAATGGCTGCAGGTCTATGTCGGCTTTCCATAATTGTGAAATCACCAATCGGGTCGCGTCTGACGCGGCACTACTCCAGAAACGCTGCGTACCCTCACGACTTTCGGTCGATACTAAATCGGCACTTGCCAGCCTGCGCCGCAGCTCGCGTGCGATCGCCGCGGAGGGATCGATGACGGTGACCGTCGCTCCGGCAATCTCCCGAATCAGCGGGGCGAGGAACGGGTAGTGCGTGCAACCCAGCACGATGGTGTCGGCTTGCTGCTCCAGCAAAGGCAGGACATATCGTTCCAGCAATGCACGGGTTTCGTCACCGGACAGGTTGCCCGCTTCAACCTGTTCGGCCAGTCCCGGGCATGCCTGCATCAGGATTTTTACATCTGCACCGAACCGTTCGTGCAATTTCGCAAAATTGTCGCTGGCTATCGTCCGACTGGTAGCCAGCACGCCGATCACGCCGGAGCGGGTGTGCGTTGCGGCCGGTTTGATGGCGGGCTCCATCGCGACGATCGGCACAGAAAATCTGGCACGCAGCATGTTAATCGCCACGCCGGTAGCGGTGTTGCAGGCCACCACGATGACCTTGGCGTGTTGGCGCAGCAGAAATTCGACGATCGCAACCGACCTTTCCTCGATCAACTGTACGGGTTTGTCGCCATACGGTGCATGGCCCGAATCGGCCACATACAGCAAGTCTTCGCCCGGCAGCTCGCGGCGGATCTCGCGCAACACCGACAATCCGCCTACACCGGAATCGAAAACTCCGATGGGATTTTTTTCATTCATTATTATTTTTTAATCGAGTTTGCATACGGTCCACGAAAAACACGAAAATATTTCACGACACAATACTATCAATCGCGGCTGTCAGGAAAGCAGGCCAAAAGTTTTTGAAAGCACCTTTAGTCAGCCCATTTTTTCGTGCTTTTCGCGTCTTTCGTGGACCATGCTTTTTTACATCCTGCCATTGCACAACAACCGTCCCTGATTCAGCATACCCGGTTTAGCGCACGCGCCGGTGTCCCGATTTCGGGTGCTCCGGTTCATGATGTCCCGATATCTGACAGGCGCGGCGGTAGGCCAGCAGGGTTCTCTGGGCATTCCCCAGCACAGTGTCATTCGGATAATTGCCTGATTCATCTGCCGTGCCAAACGGGTATCCGGTCAACAGTTCCATGCCCTCACTCGCGTTCTCTGCAGTGTAAATGTGAAACAAACCCTGCTCCACGGCGTCGACGATGTTGCGCTCCAGCATCAGGTGGCGGCGGCTGCGATACGGGATCAGCACGCCCTGGTTGCCGTCCAGTCCGGCTGTGGCGCAGATGCGAAAGTAGCCCTCGATCTTTTCGTTGATGCCGCCCACCGGCAACACTACACCGTGCTGGTTGACCGCGCCGGTCACCGCGATACCCTGTTTGAGCGGCAGGCCGGACAAGGACGAGAGCAGCACAAACAGTTCGGCGCAGGAGGCCGAGTCTCCCTCGACGCCGTGATATTCCTGTTCGAACACGATGGATGCGTTGAGCGCGAGCGGCGCGTTAAGAGCAAACAGCGCGGACAGGTAATTTTGCAGAATCAACACGCCCTTGTCGTGGATAGGCCCGGACATTTCCACTTCGCTCTCGATATTGAGCAGGCCATCCTCGCCGGCAAAGGTGCGTGCCGTGACGCGCACCGGAAAGCCGAAACGGTAATCGCCGAGATCGATCTGGGTCAGCGCGTTGATCTGCCCCACTTGCTCTCCCTGCAGCGTGATCAGCACATCGCCTTCGACGATGGATTGTTGCATGCGCTGGTCGGGGTAATTGTGGCGCAATGTGCGCGCATGGATTGCCGCATCCACATCCGCTGCCCCGACCAGTTTGTCATTGCGGGCACTACACAATTTGGCACTTTCCATTACCAATGCCTCTGTCCCGGCAAAGATCGCACTCTGGCGCGACTGGTCGTCCACTTCGCGGTGAGCTTCTTCCAGCAGACGCGCCACGGCAGCGGCGGAAAAATGCGGCAGCCCGAGATCACGGCAGGTGTGGGCGACGAAGATCGCCGAAGCGCGGCGGGTCTCGGCATTCGATGAAAAGCTTTCGGCAAAGTCCACTTTGACGCGGAAGCGACGCGAGAATTCCGGGTCTTGTTCCTGCAACTCGTAATATTGTTCGCGCGAGCCGATCATGACGATCTTGGGCTCGACATTCACCGCCTCGGGTAGCAATGAAACAACCGCGATCGGCGCGAATGCCGTGCCGGGCTCCTCGATCTGCAGCCTGCCGCTGTGCAGGAAGCGCCGTAGCTTCTCCCACACCGGCGGATCAGCCAGCAGGTCGCGCAGATGCAGCATCAGGAAGCCGCCGTGTGCCTTGTGCAAACTGCCGACGCGGATGCGCGAAAAATCGGTCATCAGCACATCGCTTCCGGACTGGTATTCGATGCTGCCGAACAACGAGCGGAATACAGGATTGTCTTCGACGATCACCGGTGCGCCTTCCAGGTCGCCGTTGTCCACGACCAGGTTGATGCGGTAGCGCGACAACACGGCACCCAATGCCTCGCGGCGGATATCATCGTCACAATCGGAAACCTTGAACAGCTCAAGATTCTCAAGCACATCATGTTCGACCTGGTCGAGATAGGTGTCGAGCTTGACCGCATCCTTGATCTGCTTTTTCAGCCCGGCACGGATATCCTGAAGTTCGTGATCCAGCAGCGGCTTCACCATCTGACGACGCAACATTGCCAGTGCCTCGTTCATCACCCGTTCCATCGGCCTGATCCTGTCGAAATAGCGAGCAATCTCCGCGCGAAGTTCCTGTTCAGCCAGTGCGATCCCAGCGCGGCGTTCATTCGGTAGTTTCAGCACTTCGTCCCGGGTGTAGGCGCGCCCTTTTTTTCCCAGCAGCGTGATCAGTATGTGTCCGGTTTCGCGGTGCAACGAAAAACTGCGGGTTTCGGCAAATGCCTCGAGTTCGGCGTAGGCCTTGGTTTCACCGGCTTGGTAGGCTTTTTCGATGTGCTCGATTGCGGTATTGAAATCCTGACCGTCCAGTTGCCGGGGTATTTCCTTCAGTAGCGATTTCGTCAACTGTGTCATGAATTGACGCAGCAGTCGTCCCTGGCCGGCGGGTAGGCGCAGTGCGCGCGGCCGTTCCGGTGCATCGAAGTTGTGCAGGTAACACAGGTCGGGCGGCACCGTCTTGCTCGCGGCGGTCGTTTGCATCGCCAGCCTGAGCAGCGACGAGCGCCCGCTGCCGACCTCACCCAGCACGAACAGGTGGTAATCCGGTTGATCCATGCCCAGCCCGAAGTGCACGGCTGCCTCCGCGCGTTCCTGTCCGATCCATGGCAGCGGATATTCCAGCAATTCCGATGTATCGGCGAAGCCCAGCGTATCGGGAGTGATGGTGAGGCGCAGCTCGGCGGACGTCAGGTTGGAGATCGGCATGTCATTTATGATCGATTTATATTTATGGTCAACACGGGGGTCAATGCGGCATAACTTGCCGCACTGTCCGGACACGATGCTTGTCCGCCCAGTACCCCCATGCTACCAGCAACCACTGTGCTTGGCCTACCCAGGCCAGAACGGTCACGTTGGGCGGGGGAGCACCGAAGGCATTGCCGAACTGTATCGCGACAAGTACAACGACTAGCAGGCTGTTGAAATTCGCTCCAACTTATGGGTTGCATACATTCTTGTAAGTTCATTGAGCAAACTTTGCACACATGTTCGATGTTGTTTCGATGCATCCCCGGTATTTTGAGGGGCATCCCGCACATCTTGGTAGGT
>JBBRFZ010000093.1:0-9837 GCA_038241165.1 Burkholderiales bacterium
AGACAGGGTCAACGGCGAACCGCCCGAGAATGCCAAGAACAAGATACTGTTTGAAAACCTCACTCCCCTGTTTCCCACCGAACCGCTGAAACTTGAGCGTGACATCAAGGCCGAGGAAAACATCACCGGCCGCATCATCGACATCGTCGCGCCGATCGGAAAAGGCCAGCGCGGATTGCTGGTGGCCTCGCCGAAATCCGGCAAGACCGTGATGCTGCAACACATTGCACATTCCATTTCCTCGAACAATCCCGATGCGACCCTGATTGTGCTGCTGATCGACGAGCGTCCCGAGGAAGTGACTGAAATGACCCGCACCGTGCGCGGTGAAGTGGTTGCCTCCACCTTCGACGAACCGGCCAGCCGCCATGTGCAGGTCGCGGAAATGGTTCTCGAAAAGGCCAAGCGCCTGGTCGAGCACAAGAAAGACGTGGTCATCCTGCTCGATTCCATCACACGCCTGGCACGCGCCTACAACACCGTGGTTCCCTCCTCCGGCAAGGTGTTGACCGGGGGCGTGGATGCCAACGCACTGCACCGCCCCAAGCGCGTCTTCGGCGCGGCACGCAACATCGAGGAAGGCGGTAGCTTAACCATCATCGCCACCGCACTGGTCGACACCGGCTCGCGCATGGACGATGTGATCTACGAGGAATTCAAGGGCACCGGCAACATGGAGATCCATCTCGACAGGCGCATGGCCGAGAAGCGCATCTACCCGGCGATCAATGTGAACCGCTCCGGCACGCGCAAGGAAGAACTGCTGATCAAGCAGGACATCCTGCAAAGAATCTGGTTGTTGCGCAAGCTGCTCTATCCGATGGACGAACTCGAAGCAATGGAATTCCTGCTCGACAAGATCAAGGCGACGAAGAACAACGCCGAATTCTTCGACTCGATGCGCCGCTAGAGCGATCACTCGCGCGGCAAACAGGGGATGGGAATGTGATACATCGCACTGGCAGCCGCAGCCCTGACGATATCCTGCGCGTGCTTTGTGCAAAGCGGGCATCACCGATTCCCGAAAGCAGTCATTCAACATTCAAATAGAGGGGCAGGCCGCTTCTGGCTGCCCCGCTCGATGCAGGGTTAGGGCAGCGCAGAAAGTGCATGGTTTACAAGTTGAGAGCAATGGTACTGAGAGTAAAAATTGGCTCTTTTACGCATGACCCTCAAGGCGAGAACCGAGGCTGCCTTACAAACACACTCATCGTTTAAAAGCTCCTCTATAGGCCCGCCGCCGGAAACATGAAGAGTAATTTGATATTGTCCAGCATCACGGTATCCCCTGCTTATGAATTCAACAAATGGAAAATGCTTTTTGAATACCTCAGGATCAGGCCAATACTCTTCAAGAATATCTTCGGCAACTGTAAAAAAGCCATAAGCTAGTTTTGTTTTTGCCTCCCAGCCGAAAACGAAAAGTTCCATTGATGCCGCATTTACCGCAAACAATCTAGGCCATGTGTTTATATTTGTACTTGGCAAACAACTTGCTGACCAGAATGAATATTCTGTTCTCCGTGGGAAAGGAATACATTTCCTGATGTATGTACTCAGCAAATTTGCACCTTGTTTTGACAATTGATGAGATATAAATTTATCAAGATTTTTCGAAAACCTGGAAATCTGTGATTCAGGAAGGATAATTATGGGAGCAATGGGAGAAGTGTTAATTTTATCGAAGTTGTTATTAACAAAATCTTCTTGTTCATTTCTCGAAACAACAAGATCAAAGTCTGTTTCTCCCACAATGCTACTAACAAATACTGCATTTTTAAGATAGTAGCCAAGCGATTCTGCCTTAAATATTAATTCACGTTCAGTATCGTCAAGACTACCCTTCGGAATCGGAAGGAATGAAAATCCTGGGATATCATCGTATTTATTTCTGTGCTGAGAAAATCGCCTTACAGCGTCAACCGCTTGGCCTATATAAAAAAGGTTGTTTGGAAATGAAAGAATATAAATCCCACATCTCTTTTTAGATTTTGGGAATAGATGTGAGACTGAAAGCAGCGAAGCTACCTGATCAAAATCAGGAAAGTTCAAATCACGAGTAATGTTGCTAGATGCAGTCATCCTTGCTCGGCCCTAACCTTGCATATTCACATCGGTCTAATTATAAGTTTCCACTTGAATTCTCGAGAACAGGGTTGCCAGCGTCGACGTGTAATACGAATTATCGAAACGTTGTCCCCATCAAAATTGATGTCATATTTAATGAGTCTCTCTACATGTTGCAATCTTGGTTCGGTCCATGTCTTCCAGCTTATTCCATGTGAAGCAATCCCCATGAATACAGTTCGAGAAGAATGCGGCCATTGAAGCATGAGTGTGTCTGATAGATCGAGAGAAGGATCAAATGCACGCAATAAAACTTTTCCTCTGCCATCATAAATAGTGAATTCTGGGCGTGGAGGCCACCGAAACTCTGCTGGAAGTATATGTCGTTTCTTCTTCATAACCTTAAAGAATTCTCCGTGAGATTGAACTGAACAGATTTATTTCTTGGATATTTTCTTTGTCTTCCCTTCATTTTCAATAAGACTAGCGAATTTTTCCCAAGATAGTCGATGTTTGTTGACGCTATTATTTGCAGGAACCCACTCTATATTACCTTTGCTAATGAGCAGTTCACCTAATTTTGCGCCATCTGTTTTTATCTCAAATCTAACATCCTTTGAGAGAACAAGTTTTTGGGGGATTTCAAAGGATACGTCATGGGTTGCCATTATTTTCTCCGATTCTGGGATCAAGAAAGTGAAAAAACGATAATTTACATATTTTGTTACGGCTTAACAACGATGATTATAGGCTTCAAGCTTCATTAATCGCTTGAAAAAAGGATTTTGACGGGTGCGGATAATTATGTATAATCCGCGCCTTCGCAAAAAATCGCCCCCAAAATAATATTAGTAATCGAGGTTGTTATGTACGCAGTCATTAAAACCGGTGGTAAGCAATATCGCGTCACTTCCGGCGAAACTTTAAAAGTTGAGATCCTCCCCGGCGACGTGGGCAGCGCCATCGTGCTGGACAAAGTGCTGATGGTAGCCGACGGAGACAAGCTTTCCGTAGGCAAGCCTTTGCTGACCGGCGCTACAGTGAAAGCGACGATCGTCGCGCACGGCCGTGGCGACAAGGTACGCATCTTCAAAATGCGCCGCCGTAAGCATTACCAGAAGAACCAGGGGCATCGTCAAAACTACACCGAGATCCGCATCGACGGTATCTCTGCTTAAATTCTGGGCGTAAATCTGTTTTAAGGAGCAACTAGCATGGCATCAAAAAAAGGCGGCGGCAGTACCAGTAACGGACGCGACTCACACTCAAAACGACTGGGCGTGAAAAGCTACGGCGGCGAACTGATCAGCGCGGGCAGCATCATTGTGCGCCAGCGCGGCACTGAATTCCACCCCGGCGATAACGTCGGTATGGGCAAGGATCACACCCTGTTTGCCAAGATCACCGGCAAAGTGGTATTCGCGATCAAAGGCGCACAAAAGCGTAGGACTGTTTCCATCGTAGTTGCTTAACGGCACGCGTTGGAACAAACCAGCCCTATCGCAAGGTAGGGCTTTTTTTATTTGTGCCCGATAGTTAATACAATAGAGACACAAAATGAAATTCATAGACGAATCCAGAATCGAAGTTATCGCGGGCAAGGGCGGCAACGGCATCGCCAGCTTTCGCCGCGAAAAATACATCGAGAACGGCGGCCCGGACGGTGGCGATGGCGGCCGCGGCGGCAGCGTGTATGCCCAGGCGGACCGCAACATCAATACGCTGGTGGATTTTCGTTTCGCCAGGATACATCGCGCCAAAAACGGCGAATCGGGACGCGGCTCGGATTGCTATGGCAAGGGCGCGGATGACATCGTGCTGCGCATGCCGGTCGGCACGATGATCACCGACATCAACAGCGGTGAAGTCATCGCCGATCTCACCCACGATAGCGAAAAAGTGCTGCTTGCACAGGGCGGCATAGGCGGCTTGGGAAATATCCACTTCAAGTCCAGCACCAACCGCGCGCCGCGCCAATGCACCCCCGGTACCGAAGGCGAGACACGCGAATTGCAACTGGAATTGAAAGTGCTCGCCGATGTCGGGCTGCTCGGCATGCCAAACGCCGGTAAATCCACGTTCATCCGCTCCGTTTCTGCCGCCAAGCCCAAGGTGGCCGACTATCCATTCACCACCCTGCATCCGAATCTCGGTGTGGTGCGCGTATCCCCGGAAAAAAGTTTTGTCATCGCCGACATCCCCGGACTGATCGAAGGCGCGGCGGAAGGTGCCGGGCTGGGACACCAGTTCCTGCGCCACCTGGCGCGTACCCGTTTATTGCTGCATCTGGTCGATATCGCGCCGATGTATGAGGGCACCGATCCGGTCGCAGATGCGTGTGCGATACTCAACGAACTGAAGAAATACGACCCGGAGCTGTACCAGAAGCCGCGCTGGTTGCTGTTGAACAAGGTCGACCTGCTGGAGGACCGCGAAGAGAAAGTTGCCGCATTCCTCGGGGAGTTCGACGATTTCGACCGCCACTTCGTGATCTCGGCGATCAACGGCGAAGGTTGCAAGGAACTGAGCTACGCGATCATGGAACACCTGTTGGCAATGGACGAGCAGGAACAACAGGCTGCCGCCGACAGCGCGCAGGAATCTGACGCAGGCACCATCTGATATCGCCATGAAAACCATACTGACCCAATGCAAGCGCATCGTCGTCAAAGTGGGCAGCAGCCTGGTGACGAACCAGGGTGCGGGACTGGACCTCGACGCGCTCGGCAACTGGGCGCGCCAGATCGCCGCGCTCAACGCCGCAGGACATGAAGTGGTGCTGGTATCGTCCGGCGCGATCGCCGAAGGCATGCAGCGCCTCGGCTGGAAAAAGCGCCCCGCCTCGATACACGATCTGCAGGCCGCCGCCGCGGTAGGCCAAATGGGCCTGGTGCAGGCCTATGAAAGCGGCTTCCGCAAGCATGGCCTGCATACCGCACAGGTGTTGCTGACACACGCCGACCTGGCTGATCGCGAACGCTACCTGAACGCGCGCACCACACTGACCACATTGCTGTCCCTGCGCGTCATCCCGATCATCAACGAAAATGACACGGTGGTCACCGACGAGATCAAATTCGGCGACAACGACACGCTGGGCGCGCTGGTGACCAATCTTATCGAAGCCGACGTGCTGATCATCCTTACCGACCAGAGCGGCCTGTATACCGCCGATCCGCGCAAGGACAACATGGCCACACTGGTCAGTTCTGTGCTGGCCGGTGATGCACAGCTTGAAAGCATGGCGGGCGGTACGGGCAGCAATATCGGGCGCGGCGGCATGATCACCAAGATACTCGCGGCGAAACGCGCGGCGCGCAGTGGTGCGCACACCGTCATTGCTTCGGGACACGAACCCGATGTGTTGCTGCGATTGATCAAGGGTGAATCGATCGGCACCCTGCTCACCGCAGCAACACTCGCCCTGGCAGCACGCAAACAATGGCTGGCCGATCATTTGCAGGTTGCCGGAAAACTGGTGCTTGATGCGGGTGCAGTGAAGGCCTTGCGCTCGGACGGCAAGAGTTTGCTGCCGATAGGAGTGAAGAAGGTAGTCGGAGAATTTGAACGCGGCGCGCTGGTTGCATGCATCGGTGAAGATGGCAGCGAGATTGCGCGCGGTCTGACCAACTACAATGCCGGTGAAGCACGTCTCATCGCGAAACATGCCAGCAGGGAAATCGAGGCCCTGCTCGGTTATGGCGGCGATGCCGAAATCATCCACAGGGATAACCTGGTATTACTGTAGGTGACAGCAGTATCAGATTTTGGTGCGCGTAGTTCCGGCGAAAATTGGCACTTGCAAAAAACCCGGTTTAACTCGACGGCGGTAATTCTTCCACCGTGATCTGCAACGGCGTGGCAATCGCCTCAACCGTGGATCGCAGACTCCCTACTCCCGACTCATCAACCGATCCCGAAACAGGATGATCCCGCAACACTGATTCGGAAAAATCGTGCAGGGTTTTGTAGTGGCTGCTTGCTTCTTCGTGCTTGGAAGATTTCGGATTGGCCGCCTGAAAAAACAACTCCCCGCCGCGCAATGAGACCGCCAGCAAATAGGACTTCTGGCCCTTGGAAAAAACCTTGGGATCGCGCACTTCAAAATATTGGGTGGGCAGATCGCCTTTCGGGTGATGCAACTCGATAAATTTCTTTGCAATCTGTTCAACGAAGCTTTGTGCCTGATTGAGTTGAGGAGCGAGCATAATGTGAAACTGTCCAGGGCGGTGGATATTGACCGGATTCTCGAGTATCACCGGCCTTGCCTTAAGTATCGTGATAATAATCAGCGTAATGATGGTAAGTGTTAGTAGTGATTCGCCCATAGCCTCAACCTTGATAACTAAAACAATTCAGAATTCCGGATAGATGTGTTATCCGATACCTTGCTGGCCTAGTGAAAATCACCCGCCAACCTGACTGTGTTGTGCGGCACGACATAGCGTATCGGCGCTCTTTCCATCCACTGTCTGATGCGGTTTGCATCACCGACGCGAGTGCGCTTACCCCACGAATCCAGCAGCACAATGATGACCGGACGATGATTGATGGTTGCCTGCATCACCAGGCATTGCCCGGCTTCATTAATAAACCCGGTCTTGCTTAAACCGATATCCCATGATGCATTCCTGACCAGGGGGTTGGTGTTGCCAAAGTGCACCTTGCGACCTTTTAAATTATCCACCGAAAGAGATGCCGTGGTTGTGTATTGATGTATCAAAGTGTAACGCGCGGCCGCGGAGACCATTTTGACCAGATCCTGGGCTGTCGACACGTTGTCGCTATCAAGCCCGGTCGGCTCGAAAAACCGGGTATTCACCATACCCAGAGCGCGCGCCTTGGCATTCATCGCCGCCACCAGCGCAGGTTTACCTCCGGGGTAACTTCTCGCCAGAGCTAATGCCGCGCGATTCTCCGAAGCCATCAATGCCAGCCTGAGCATTTCGCCACGTGTAAGCGTCGTGCCCACGCGCAATCTCGATTTAGCCCTTTTGATTTTGTTGAGCTGGTCCTCTTCAACGCTTATTTCCGCATCCATGGGCAGGTGGGCATCCAGCACCACCATTGCAGTCATCAGCTTGGTAATGGACGCAATCGGCACAACCGCCTGGACATGTTTGCTGTACACCGGACGCTGGGTCTTCTCATCAAAAACCAGCGCAACATGGGAACGCACCCTGAGCAACGAAGGCCTGAGCGACAAAACCTTGCGCGGCTCATCCTTGAATGACAGCGGCACCGCCAATGATTCATCCACATTGAAAGGAAGGACTGCTGTTTCAGCGTGCGCGACAGAAGTCACCAAGGCCTGCACAAACAACATCGATATAAACACTTGTTTTTTCATTGTGACGATCTCACCCGTACGACCAGATATGCCCCAAAGCATACCCGAATTTCAATATTAATCAAACCTCAGGCCGGGTGTGTTCCTCTTGTTTCTGAAGATTCCACATTTGTGCATAAAGCCGGTTTTGCGCCAGCAATTCGCGATGTGTCCCGCGCTCGACGATTCTTCCCTGGTCCATCACCAATATCTGGTCGGCATCCACAATCGTGGAAAGGCGGTGCGCGATCACCAGCGTGGTGCGGTTCTGCGCGATTGCGCGCAACTCGGCCTGTATTGCCTTCTCCGATTTTGAATCAAGTGCGGAAGTTGCTTCATCGAAAATCAGGATAGCCGGATTCTTGAGGATGGCGCGTGCGATCGCAACGCGCTGCTTCTCTCCGCCGGACAGTTTCAAGCCGCGCTCGCCCACCATGCTGTCATAGCCCTGCGGCAGCGACTCGATGAAACCGTGGATGTGGGCGGCCTGCGCTGCGGCCATGATTTCATCGCGCGTCGCCCCGGGTTTTCCGTATGCGATGTTGTAATAGATCGTGTCGTTGAACAGCACGGTATCCTGCGGCACGATACCGATTGCCGCGCGCAGACTGGTTTGTGTCACCCCGCGGATATCCTGTCCGTTGACCAGGATGCGTCCCTGCTGTACATCATAGAAGCGGAACAGCAGCCGCGACAGCGTGGACTTGCCCGCCCCGCTCGATCCCACAACAGCGACCTTATGCCCTGCGGGAATCGCAAAGCTCACGTCAAACAGAATCTGCCGGTCCTGCGCATAAGAAAAATTGACCTGCTCAAAACGCACCTCCAACACGTTACTGATGGAACTACTAGCCATTCGACTAGGCGAGCCAACAACGCTCACCAAGTCGCTGGTTATGGCGTAGCCAGCCGATTGCGGGAGGAGGTGCGATGCGGCCTCTCCCGCACCCGTCGGCTCCGCCGCACCGTGTCCTGGCCGCACCTCCAACACGTTACCGGCGTTGCCAGCCGTTTGCGGGAGGAGGTGCGATGCGGCCACTCCCGCACCCGTCGGCTCCGCCGCACCGTGTCCTGGCCGCACTTCCGTTCTTCCCACCTGCAATACTTTCGCATCTGGTGCGTCCGCGATCTCGCGATCTTCATGCAGCAGGCTGAACATCTTCTCCATGTCGGCAAGGGAGTGGCGTATCTCGCGATAAACAAAACCGAGAAAATGCAGCGGCATGTAGAGCTGGATCATGTACACATTGACCAGCACCAGATCCCCCACCGTCATCTTGCCCTTGACCACCTGATCGGCGGCCAGCAGCATCAGTATGGTGATCCCGATCGCGATGACCACGCTCTGCACGGAATTGAGCAGCGCCAGCGAAGTCTGATTGCGCACCGCGGCGGATTCCCATTGCTCCATGTGGTGATCATAGCGGTTCGCTTCATATTGCTCGTTGCCGAAATACTTGACCGTCTCGTAGTTCAGCAGGCTGTCGATAGCGCGCGTGTTGGCCTTGGAATCCAGGTCGTTCATGGTACGCCGCACCACCATGCGCCATTCGGTGATGAACAAAGTGAATGCGATGTAGATCACCAGCGTGATGAAAGTAATGATGGCAAACCACGGGGTGTACTTCTTGAGCAGAATCGCCGCCACCAGCCCGATTTCCAGCAGTGTCGGCAGGATGTTGAACAGTGTGAAATTCAGCAGAAAGCCAATTCCGCGCGTGCCACGCTCTATGTCGCGCGACACACCGCCGGTCTGCCGATCCAGATGAAAGCGTAGGCTCAGGCTGTGCAGATGCTCGAACACCTGCAACGCCACCCGCCGGATGGCGCGCTGTGTCACATTGGCAAAAACCGCATCGCGCAATTCACCGAACAGCGTGCTGAACAATCGCAGAACCCCGTAGCCAATGACCAGGAATACCGGCACCATCAGCAGCGCTTTATCCTTGCCCAGCGCGTCGATGATTTCCTTGAGTACCAGCGGGACGGACACATTGGCGAGCTTGGATAATATCAGCATGCTCATCGCGATAACCACCCGCCACTTGAACTCCAGCAGATACGGAATCAGTGACCTGAGAGTCTGCCAATCGGCGCGATTGGTATTGTTTGTCGGATTAATCGTGGAAGGACGCATAGATGAACTGCAAAAATGAAAGACGCTGATTATAACGCGGGTAGGTACGGGACAGACCGCTCAGATCGATCTGCTGTAGCCGAGCATGCCAATCAACAGGCGCACAATCCCGTAGCTGACCCGCGCGACCAGCCTGTCATACCAACTGCGCGACACCTGATACCCATCACCGACCCGGAGCGCATCGTTTGCAATCGCCGCCAGCAGACTTGCGCGCAACTCTCCGGCAAACCCGGTATCCCGGATCGCCAGATTCGCCTCACGCGCCAACAACAAACTGAACGGGTCAAAGTTTGAGGATCCC
>JBBRFZ010000094.1:0-9831 GCA_038241165.1 Burkholderiales bacterium
CACGGTGGTCGCGGTATTCGGTACCACCATCAGCCCTTATCTGTTTTTCTGGCAGGCATCCCAGGAAGTGGAGGATATGCGCGCCGATCCCAAGGCGCAATCGCTGATTAAAAAGCCCGATCAGGCCAAGGCAAGCCTCAAAGGCATCAAGATCGATACGATTGTCGGTATGGGGTTTTCCAATCTGGTGGCGTTTTCCATTATTTTGACTACAGCCGTGACGCTTCATTTGCATGGCATCACGAATATTCAAACTTCTGCACAGGCGGCAACGGCTTTACGGCCGATCGCGGGCAATTTCGCGTTTGTGCTGTTCAGCGCTGGCATCATCGGCACGGGCTTGCTGGCAATTCCGGTATTGGCCGGGGCATCGGCGTATGCCATATCAGGCGCTTTCAAGTGGAAGAACAGTCTGGAATATACGCCCAGCCGCGCCAAGGGATTTTACGGAATTATCGTGATTTCCACAGCGATAGGGATGATGGTGGATTTCATGCCGATCAATCCGATCCAGGCGCTGTATTGGAGTGCGGTAATCAATGGCGTGATCTCGGTGCCCATCATGGTGGTCATGATGTTGATGGTGATGCGGCCTGAAATCATGGGAAAGTTCGTTTTGTCCACCCGCCTGAGGATATTGGGCTGGCTGGCTACGCTGATGATGGGCCTTGCAGTGGGCGCAATGTTCTGGACCATGTAAACAGGCGCGGCTGTTATATGGGCCATACAACCCATTCTTGAATTCAAGCACGGTGCGGTCTTTGGAGGGTGCTCATATCTCGCTGACCTGGATGAAGGTTTTCATGACGGGCACCTTTCAGGTAGTACTTGAAGGCACTCATGCCATCCAGATACGCAAAAACAGTCGCTACAATTCGGTCACCCATACCCCTACATCGAGGCTGGTTCCCGTCGGTCCGGTAAACGAACCGGCGATGGGCGGTACCGATTCAGGCAGTCTTGCCACAGCGATAGCAAAGTGATCGGCACCTACGATTTTTCCGGTCGTGGGATCAAAGCCTTTCCAGCCTGCACCAGGCATGAATACTTCTGCCCAGGCATGCGTCGCGCCGTAATTCACGGCCGAAGGTGCTGACTGGAGATAGCCGCTGATAAAGCGTGAAGCCAGACCCAGATGTCGCGACGCCTCCATAAACAGATTGGCAAAGTCACGACAGGAACCGGTGCCGCGTGTCAGCGTGTCTACTGCTGACTGCACGCCGGGCTCCTCGCGTATTTGATATGTCATCGTTTCATGAATGTGCAGGCAAATCCGTTCCAGGAGGGAGTAGGTCTGAATTGCTTCGCCTGGTTGCCATAAGCCTGCAATCCACGCGGTCAGTGCGGCATCGGAAGTGTGCTCGACAAGATTCAGATACGGCGAAAGTATCATTCTGTCGTTCGGGCTATAGACGAAAGGATAATTGGTCGCGTAGTCAGCGACCAGAAAATCGAGAGGTGCTTCGTTGAATTGCTGAATGATGACTTCACTTTCAATCATCAGCTGGCTGGCGGGTGTATCGAAGGTGGCGATTGCCACTGAATTGTCTTCCGCATCACGATGCCAGTGCAAAACTGCCGGTGGCGTGATTTCGAGTTTTGCGGATTCGATGTGCAGTTCGAAACCTTCTCGTGGCCGCAGGCGCAGGGAGTGAGGTTCGAGTTGCACCATGCCGGAAAAATTGTAATAGGTGCGATGCAGTATTTTATAACGTTTCATGTCTCATCCTTGTCGATAAGGTCTATGGTATCGGCCTGTCCATGATGGCGAACGGCATGCAGTTCAAAGATACAGTGTATCGATTTCACTATAGCTGCTGTCTCCGAGCATTCATGCATCATGGCAGTGCTTGATATGGATGGTATGGGTATTCATGCACAATCGCATATTGTGCGAGGAGGCTATCGATCAGTGATTTGCCGCCGTCTTTTTCAGCGCCGATGAAGTGGATGCGTGCCATGTTTTTTCCCTAAGTGGGGTGAGATAATTAGCGTCGGCGTAGATCGAGCGTGTGCGGGAACTCACCTGCCGGTTCTTCAGCAGGGGGTGCCATCGGCCTGGGCTCGGTATCGCCCGGGTAAAAAGAGGCAAGTGAGGCGAGGCTGGGCGGCGGCGTGAACGTGCCGGCTGTGTGTCCCCATTCCTGGAAACGGGTATGACGGCGCGACTCGGCCTCGACTGCATTGACCGGGAAGCTGTCGTAACTGCGTCCGCCCGGATGAACAACCCGGTAGGTGCAGCCGCCGATGGAGCGGCCGTTCCAGGTATCAATCAGATCGAACACCAGTGGCGCATGTATGCCGATGGTCGGATGCAGCGCCGAAGGCGGTTGCCACGCCCGGTAGCGCACACCCGCAATCGCCTCGCCATGGGTGCCGGTGGGTACAAGCGGCACACGCCGGCCATTGCAGGAAAGCACGTAACGGGTGTCAGTGAGGCCGTTGATTTTTACCTGCAGGCGTTCAACCGACGAATCGACATAGCGCGCCGTGCCGAGGCTGGTTGATTCTTCGCCCAGCACATGCCACGGTTCGATGGCAGTGCGGAGTTCAATGGCAATGTCGCCCAGTTGCAGCGTGCCAAAGCGCGGGAATCGAAATTCCATGAATGGTTTGTACCAGTCGAGCTGGAATGGAAACCCGGCGGCATTGAGGTCGTCGATGACATCCTTCAGGTCCGCCCACATGAAATGCGGCAGCATATGGCGGTCATGCAGCAGTGTTCCCCAACGTACCAGTGGTTTGCGATAGGGCTTTTCCCAGAAGCGCGCGACCAGTGCGCGCAGCAGCAACATCTGCGCCAGACTCATGCGCGCATGCGGCGGCATTTCAAAAGCGCGGAATTCGACCAGGCCAAGTCGCCCGGAACTTGAATCGGGTGAATACAGTTTGTCGATGCAAAATTCCGAACGGTGCGTGTTGCCGGTGAGATCGGTCAGCAGATTGCGCAGTAACCGGTCGACCAGCCAGGGCTGAGGCGTCTCGCCCACGGGCATTTGCTGGAAGGCGATTTCGAGTTCGTATAAGCGCTCGGGGCGACCTTCGTCGACGCGCGGCGCCTGACTGGTGGGGCCGATGAACAGACCCGAGAACAGATACGACAGGGCGGGGTGATGCTGCCAGTAGGTAATCAGACTGGCGAGCATATCCGGCCGCCGCAGGAAGGGACTGTCAGCGGGCGTCGCGCCACCGAGGGTGACGTGGTTGCCGCCGCCGGTACCCGCATGACGCCCGTCGAGCATGAATTTTTCTGCAGCCAGGCGCGCCTGCCGCGCTTCTTCATACACCAGCGTAGTGGTTTCGACCAATTGTTCCCATGAATGCGCCGGATGGATATTGACCTCGATCACACCCGGGTCGGGGGTGACCAGCAGTTTTTCGATGCGCGAATCGCCCGGCGGCGCATAGCCTTCGATCACCACCGGAAGTTTCAGTTTGGCGGCGCAGGCTTCGACGACAGCGAGGATTTCCAGATACTGTTCCAGTGTCCGCATGGGTGGCATGAATATATACAGGCAGCCGCCACGCGCCTCGACACAAAGCGCGGTGTGGGGTACATCGACCGTGACGCTGTCATCGGTGGCCTGCGGATGCACTTCCGGATGCTCGGGCGCGGATTGTTCCAGATGACTGTAGCGCGCGGCGATTTCGCCGTGGAAGTTGGCGAGCGCTTCTACCGGCGCAAAGGGATCGATTTCAATCCAGGGGTCGCGCTGCGCTTCTGCCACCCATGGCAATGAGTTCAAAGGCAGGCGCAAGCCTATCGATGAATCGCCGGGTACCAGATAGAGTCGATCGCGACGTGTGCGCCAGAGTGCGCTATGCCAGTGTCGGGTGTCGATGCGCCATGCCAGCGGCAGCACATAGCCGGCAGGTGTGTTCAGGCCACGCGACAGTTTGTTGGCAAGCTGGCCGCGTGTGGATGGATCATCCAGATCAACCTGGTCGAGTTCGAGGTTGGGCGGGGTTTCGGCTTCCTGCAACAGGGCGGCGAGCGCGTCTTCGTAGAGAGGCTGCACATAGCGGGTGGGCAGGCCCAGATAGGGTGTCATGGTTTCGGCAAAGCATCGGGCATCGTCTATTGTGTGGCCGTAATCGTGGCCGGCTTCAGCCAGCCACTGATCGTTTTTCCAGACGGCTTTGCCATCGTGCCGCCAGTACAAGCCGAGTGCCCAGCGCGGCAGTGGTTCGCCGGGATACCATTTTCCTTGGCCGGTATGCAACAGCGCACCCGGCGGAAGCTTTTGTTTAAGCCGCCTTACCAGCACCTCGGCGCGATTGCGTTTGTGCTCGCCCAGTGCGTCTGTATTCCACTCGGCGCCTTCCATGTCGTCTATGGAAACGAAGGTGGGTTCGCCGCCATGCGTCAGGCGCACGTCATGTTTGAGGAGTCGTTCATCAACGGCATGACCCAGCGCCAGAATCGTCGCCCACTCATCATCGGTGTAGGGCAGGGTGACGCGCGGATCTTCCAGGATACGGGTGACGGTATTGGAGAATTCAAACTCGACTTCGCAGGGCTCGGTCATGCCCTCGATCGGTGCAGCGGATGAAGGCTGCGGTGTGGCCGCAAGCGGAATGTGGCCTTCGCCTGCAAACAGGCCCGAAGTCGGGTCCAGTCCGATCCAGCCTGCGCCCGGCAGAAATACCTCGGCCCAGGCATGCAGGTCGGTGAAATCATGCTCGGGTCCGGAAGGGCCGTCGAGCGATTTTTCGTCGGCGGCAAGCTGCACCAGATAACCCGACACAAAACGTGCTGCCAAACCAAGATGGCGCATTATTTGTACCAGTAGCCAGGCTGAATCGCGGCACGAACCGAGTGCTTTTCCCAGTGTTTCCTCGCAGCTCTGGACACCGGTTTCCATGCGCACGGTATAGGCGATGTCGTGTTGCAGACGCTGGTTCAGCGCGACCAGGAAATTATTGGATTGGGCGGTTTCGCGCGGTACCTTGGCCAGCCATGCGGCGAGATGCTCGCCGGCCGGTTCGGTTTCCAGATAAGGAGCGAGTTCGCGTTTCAGTGACGCATCATAATCAAAGGGCCAGTGCGCGGCACTTTCCTCAATGAAATAATCGAATGGATTGATAACCGTCATATCCGCAATCACTTCGACATCGACCGAGAATTCGCGGGTTTTATCCGGGAAAACCAGACGCGCAAGGTAATTGCCAAATGGATCCTGCTGCCAGTTGATGAAGTGCTTCTCCGGCATGATTTTCAGCGTGTAGGCGAGTATGGGCGTGCGCGAATGCGGCGCAGGCCGCAAGCGGACAATATGCGGGCTGAGCGCGACGTGTCGATCGAATTTGTAATGCGTAGTGTGGCGGATAGCGACGTGGATGCTCATGGCGGATGGGGTGTAGTTGATAACTGTTGACTAGCAAGGAATACGCCAGTCAGGCAGAGAAGCGATCATGCAACTGGTCTGGACTGACACGGCACGTGCATCCTGCCAGGCCTGATTGTGCAAACAATGCCGTCTTGCACATTGCAAATCAGTTGCTCAAACCTGATAGGGCACGGCATAGGGTAAAACAGCGATGCGATTTATCAACTACGACTGTAACACCAATCCCGAATCCGTTATGCCGTACGATTGACGACTGTCACAGGATTATTTTTTCACCGGATCGGGCGTGCATCGCAGGTGTCCGGATTTTTGCACCAGCGCTGTGCTGTTCCAGGTGCAAGTGCACCAATAAATGCCTTCGCGTTTCTTTCGGCGGCTCAAATTAAAGGCAAGTTGTTGATCTGAATGAATCTGTCGTACTGGCACAAAGCCTGCTAAGCATTCAGTGATATGTATAATCGATGTGCGCCTCATCTGAGCGTGACATGGCGACTCACCGAACGGAGATATGAAGATGAAGATCGACTGCGGAAATTATCCGTTGCAGGGTGGCTATGATGAATTGCTTGAAGCGCCAGGCAAACCACGGACAAGTGCGGAAGGGCTGTGCAATTTTTTTGCCGGGCTGGCGGGCGAGGAACTTGAGGCGCGGCATCACGCGGTGGACGTGTCGATCATGGCCGCAGGCATTACCTTTACCGTGTATTCCGAAGCCGGCAATATCGATCGTGCCTGGCCGTTCGACGTGGTGCCGCGCATTATCGATAAAGCCGAGTGGGAGCATATTGAGGCGGGGCTGAAGCAGCGCCTGAAAGCGCTGAATCTGTTTATCGACGATATCTATCACGACCAAAACATCATCAAGGACGGAGTCTTTCCCGCCGATGTGCTGGTCGATTCGCGCAATTTTCGTGCAGCCTGCGTGGGCGCCAATCCGCCATTCGGGGTGTGGGCGCACATTTGCGGCACGGATCTGGTGCGCGATGAAGACGGCAAGTTTTATGTGCTGGAAGATAATTTGCGCGTGCCGTCGGGCGTGTCCTACATGCTTGAAAATCGCCAGCTGATGAAGCGCCTGTTTCCGGAATTGTTCGCGCGTTACGATGTATTGCCGGTGGATGATTACACCGCGCAGCTGCATGACATGCTGGCCGCTTTATCGCCGCGCGAAGGCGATCGCCCGGAAATCGCGGTGCTTACGCCGGGCGTGTTCAATTCCGCCTATTTCGAGCATTCTTATCTCGCCCAGCAGATGGGCGCATATCTGGTTGAAGGTTCCGATCTGGTGGTGCTGGATGACGACTGTGTCTACATGAAAACGATTGAGGGGCTGACCCGGCTGGATGTCATTTATCGACGCGTCGATGACGACTTTATCGACCCTGAGGTATTTCGCGATGATTCCACGCTTGGTGTACCCGGTCTGATGCGCGCCTGGAAGAAAGGCAATGTCGGCATCGCCAATGCCCCCGGTTCGGGAGTGGCCGATGACAAGGTGGTCTACGTATTTGTGCCACAGATGATCAAATATTATTTGAATGAGGAAGCGATTCTGCCCAATGTGCCGAGCTACCTGTGCATGCACGAAGCCGACCGTGAATACGTACTGGCTAATCTGGATAAGCTGGTGGTCAAACCGGCCAACGAATCCGGCGGTTACGGCATGCTGATCGGACCGATGTCGACGCCGGAAGAACGGGAAAAATTTGCCGGACTCATTCGAGAGAACCCGCGCAACTATATGGCACAACCCACCCTTTCCCTGTCCACGGTACCGACCCTGTGTGAGGGTGCCATTGAGCCGCGCCATGTGGACTTGAGACCTTTCGTACTGCAATCCAAAGACATGTATGTGACGCATGGCGGACTGACGCGCGTGGCTTTGCGACGCGGATCACTGGTGGTGAATTCCTCGCAGGGTGGCGGCAGCAAAGACACCTGGATTGTGCAGGGGGTGATCTGATGCTGGCGCGCGTAGGAGAAAGTCTTTACTGGATGTCGCGCTACCTTGAACGCGCGGAAGATACGGCGCGACTCATCAATGCCAGCACCATGCTGCTGATGGATATGCCGCGCGGAGCCAGTTTCGGCTGGGAAGGTTTGCTCAATGTCGTGGGTCTGGATAAGGCATTCCACGAGTTGTATGACGAAGCGAGCGAAACCGCGGTGATGAGTTTTCTTATTCAGGACAAGCGTAACCCATCGTCGATCTTTGCCTGCGTGCGTCATGCACGTGAAAACACCCGGACTTTTCGCGAGGTATTGCCACGCGAATCGTGGGAATGGGTCAATGAACTTTATTTGTACACCAGTACGCATCTGGCGAGCGCACTCGATCGCCGCAAGCGTTTTGAAGTGCTGAGTGAGGTAATACGCCGCCGTCAAACGCTGGTGGGGTTGCTGGTCGGCACCATGAGCCGCGACGAGGCTTTTCAGCTTATGCGCCTGGGACGCAATATTGAACGCGCAGACATGACCAGCCGGGTTCTCGATGTCAGTTACGCCATTAATCTGCCTTATGAAAACAGCCAGTATTACGATCTGATCTGGATGAGTGTGCTGCATTCGCTGTCAGCGCATCAGATGTATCGGCGCCATGTCGGCGTGCATGCGCGCGGCCACAAGGTACTGGCGTTTCTGCTGGATGACCTCAAGTTTCCGCGCAGTGTGCGGCACTGCCTGCATGAAATCGAGTCGGCTTTGAGCGGCTTGCCGGGCGATGAAGCGAAACGTCATGTGCAGGATATGCTGAGTCAGGCTGATCAGGCGGATTTCCGCAAGCTCGCGAAGAGCGGGCTGCATGATTTTTGCGACGATATTCAGAACAGTCTGGCAGCGCTGAATGAAATCATTGCCCGTACCTATTTTCGTGCGGAACAGTCGCAGCCGAAGATGACGCAATCGCAATCAAATCAGGCCTGATATCATGACCGCATCGCTCAGTTTCGGACGTACGGGCGACAAGCAAAACTCGCCTGAATTCGAGGACTATCTTGGTCATCTGCTCAATGAGCGCGACCGTATCGGACTGACCGATTGCATCCGCCAGATTGATGCGCTGATGATCACAGTCGAGCCTGGCCATTCTCTTGCCTATGTCGCCGAGCTATGCGTGATGACGCCTTATCATTATCTGGTCACGCTTGAGTCAGAGACGCATTTCACGCACATTTTGCGCATCGATATGAACGCGCCGGACATGCTGGTGCGCGAGGTCAAGGACCCCAATGTGCGCGGCATCTTTCGCAGCCTCAACGAGGTCTATCCGATTGGAGCGGTCAAACCCAATTCGCGCTATATGGGTGAAGTTTTTCGGGTGACCGATTCGCATGCGGTCGTTGACATGCAGAAGGCGCGCGATATCCGTTTTTTCAACCAGGACCAGATTCGCAAGCTGGAATTGCCCGGCAATATGGCCGTGGTCAAACCCAGTCCGTATACCCACAACATCGTGGCTTACTGGGAGCGTCCGGAGTCTGATGTCCGCGTGTATGCGCTTGGCTGGAGCAGCATCCGCGAGGATATGCAGGCTGCCTACGAGGCAGCCAAGGAGACGCAGCATCGGCTTGGCATCAACGAACTGCTGCTGCCGATCGACCATCTGGCGACGCGCATCTACAGTCAGAATCGCGAGGCCGCGATCCTGGAGTACCTTACCTTGTCGAGTTATTACTATTGGGGGTCATACGATATTACCGACCAGAATTCCTCGACCAACGTGACCAAAAGCGTTCATTATCAAAATGAGCTCGACTGTCCTGCCAAAGTATTCACCGCGGCCAATCATCCGTATTTCATGAATCACCTGCTGACCGAGTCGCCGACCGAGGCCTTTGTGCGCAACTTCGGACCGCGTTTGCATCATATTGCGGTCGCAGTGAAGGATGGTGAAACCGCAGCGCTCACCAACATCGACTTCGTGGTACAGTCGTTGCGCGATTGCGGGCAGAAATTTTTGCTCAATGTCATTGGCTCCAAGGAAGAAGGACTCAAGCAAATCTTCTCCAGCGCATCAGAGTATTCATCGCTTATCATCGAATATGTTCAGCGTTTCGACGGCTTTCAGGGGTTTTTTACCAAGGATAACGTGGCAGAACTGACTCACGCTGCCGGTGTGGAAGAAAGCCTGAAGGCGCTGCAGGACGAGGCGCAGTCATAATCTGTTTTGCCAGGCTTGGAACGTCGTGAATGCGTGTGTATCCTAACGCCCACACAAATGCTGCACATCGTTTGTTATTGTCACGCTGGATTGACCTTGGCGCAGCAAGTGCTTGAAGAAAGCACATTGGTCCAAATACGGAATATCAGGAAGCAGGTATGCATAGATTCAACGATTCGAGTTTGACGCGGACAAGTGACGCACAACGTGAGCAGGACAATCTGCGTCTGTATATCAATCTCAAGCTGGCGTCATCCGGTCAGCCACAGGTGCGCGGCCAGGGCGGTGATGAATTCATGGATGTGGCGCATGACCTGCTCA
>JBBRFZ010000095.1:0-9757 GCA_038241165.1 Burkholderiales bacterium
AACCAGCTCACCCAAGTATTAAATGGGGCCGGCACAATCAGCTATACCTACGACGCCAACGGCAACACCCTCAGCCAGAGTGACGCGAATGGTTCGACAAGCTCACCACAGGCACGCAACTACGTGTACGACACCGACAACCGCTTGATCGAAGTGCGCGATGGCAGCAACACCCTGATCGCGGCCTACAGTTACGATCCGTTCGGGCGCAGGCTGAGCAAGGATGCCGGTGCCAGCAAGACCTATTATCTTTACAACGAAGAAGGCTTGATCGCCGAGGCGGATGCCACCGGGCAGGTCACCAGGAGTTACGGCTATGCACCGGGCAGCACCTATACCACCAACCCGCTGTGGTTGAAGACCGGCACGGCCTATTACACCTACCCCTTGATGAAACGTTGGCAATGCTTGGGATTGCCCAGCCCAATGATGAGCAGATTGAGATACTTTCTAGCGGGATGGAGATTTTCGTCGGTGTGCTCGGTAATGTTGTTACGGGAATAGGGGAGGAGAGGCATTAGATGTTTGTAAGTGCCCTAGGAGTTATTGGATGACGCACTCCAATTTATGCTGCTGAGCGAGTTGAATATAATAGGCTAGACACCTTTAACGGTGACACAGCCATTTATAATGGAGGGCCTCGTGCCCTCCATGATGTCTTAACCCTCAGTAATCTCCACCACAAACCCAGGGTTGAAATCCGGATTCTCCGGTGCCTCGCCTGCCTCGCAATAACCCCTCAGGTTGCAAACCACTCTGGTACTATCGACTTCATAGTCAAAGCTATCGTGCGTGTGGCCGTGTATCCAGAGCTTGCTGAAACCGAACAAGTGATCTAGGTTCGAAGCAAAACATGCCGAAAGCAATTGATCCGAGTACCTCTCTGCGATCGATCTTTTTGAGGGTAGGTGGTGGGTTACCACGACAGTTGGACCATCGAATTTCTCGCCCTTGAGCTTCCCTTCGAGCCACTTGACGTCAGCCGCATTAAACCGCGCCGAATCCTGAGGCATAAAGGTTTTGTCGCCGTAGTCGATCACCCGGAAATCCCGCAACCCGTTCAACGCCTCCGTGTATGCGTGCCGCTTCATATCATCACCGAACAGTTTAAAATCCGTCCATAATGTCGCGCCCAGGAAACGCACTCCATCGATGACCACCTCCCCATGATTGAGTACGTGCACGCCGTAGATCCTAGCAGCCTTCATCATCATCTCGTTCTCCACACCGATCTCTGACCGGTAGTATTCGTGGTTACCTGGGACGTAGACGATTTCTTTGCCCGGCCAGGTTTGTCGCGCCCACGGGATACCCCGGACTCTAGGCTCAATATCACCCGCCAAGACGATTACATCAGCATCAACTTTAGGCGGCTCAAACGGCGAGCATTCATTGTGTGTATCACTCAGGATGTGGATTTTCACAGCTAGTTTTTCGTAGAGTCAACGGGCACTCAGACTACCCGCTGATTAAAAGATTTGCAACAGATAAATAATTGCAACTTGTTGTATGCAAATGGCAATTTAATACTTTTAGTATTAATCTTGATGCAAATGTAAGGGGAGGCTGCCGAGTGCCGGTAGCTTTGGCATATTGTGTTGTAAAACATATTTCTTGATGACGAGCTCGACAAAAAGGCAGCTATTCGGGATTTTTGAATAGTTCGAAACATGGACTTTCTGGAAAGTTAAGCGACGGTTTAACGAGCCGAGCGGCTACCGCTTGTTCGGTGGCGTATTACTCTGGACAGCTGTGTCGTATGATTTGATGAACAGACGCCAGAGCAAGATCACAGGAGTGAAGAATCCGCGCGGCGTCTCTTTCGCGCCCTTTATGAAGCCCTCAACAAAATCATTCATCGTCTCTTCTTTACTTCGGCGAATTCAGGAATGAAGTGCAATTTTGAGTAACACTGGTCAGGTGGGTAGGATGCGGTAGCATCCATGCCTTTTTGACCGGCCAGTCGAAATTGCAGAAATGACATACACACACCTTACCCGAGAAGAACGATACCAGATTTACGCCTTGAAGAAGGCCGGACATAAACAACGCGAGATAGCCAAAGTACTGGAACGAAGCGAGGCAACGATAAGCAGAGAACTGAATCGCAACTGTGGCCGACGTGGCTATCGACCAAAGCAAGCGCAGATAAAGGCAGTGAGTCGCCACGCAATCAATGCGCGACGAATAGACGCTGAGACTTGGCGGTTTGCTGAACAGAGGCTCTTGGAGCAATGGAGTCCGGAACAGATCAGCGGGCACGTGGCGATCAGCCCTGAAACAATTTATCAGCGCGTCTATGCGGATAAACAGTCGGGTGGTTTGTTGTGGAAACAGCTGCGCTGTCAAAAAAAGCGCAAGAAGCGGTATGGCAAGATGGAACGGCGTGGCAGTATCCCCAACCGGTTGTTCATTGAGGATCGCCCGGCCATCGTCGATACACGCAAACGGATTGGTGACTGGGAGGCGGATACCATCATAGGCAAGAACCATCGCCAGGCGATTGTGAGTATCGTGGAACGAAAGACAGGCTTAACCCTGATCCGTAAGGTAGAACGCAAAACGGCACAGGCAGTCAGCCAAGCCATGATCGGATTGATGAAGCCCTACCGTAACAAGATTCACACCATTACTTCGGACAATGGAAAGGAGTTTGCCGGTCACGAGCAGATTGCCAAGCAGTTACAGGCAGACTTCTACTTTGCGCACCCTTACGCATCCTGGGAGCGAGGAACCAACGAAGACACGAACGGATTGATAAGGCAGTATTTCCCCAAGAACAGAGACTTCACCACCATTACACAACAGGAGATCGACACCGCGATGGAGAGATTGAATAACCGACCCAGAAAACGACTTGGATACCAAACACCCAATCAGGTATTCTTCAAGTCAGGCGTTGCACTTCAAATTTGAACCCGCGACCTTTTACAAATCCACTGAACTACTGATTTGAAAAGGTAGTGTATTCGTGCTATTTGCCAGGCAAGTCGAAATTGCACTTCATCCTAATATTTCCAATATTATATATTATTGTCTGCGTAACTATATGTAAATATAGGTTATTCGTTCGGCAATATTACTAATATATTAGATATTACTATTATCTAATATTTCAGAATATGCAGATGATAACGAATCACTGCTAGTACTTCTTGCCCTGTCGCGAGCACAAGAACTAAACATTTACCGATTCACAGAATGGATCCGTGTAAGTTTTTTAAATTCCATTCCCGTGCGGGACATCTCTCTCCGACAAGGGCGACTGAACATTTCCCAAATCAAAAAAATATCGCGCAAGCGAGGAGTAAGGCTGTCCGGTAAATAGCAAAACAAATCAATATGTTGCAATAGTTATGCTTTTGAGCTATCGTGTCTGTGTTCAGTCGTCCTTTGTCAATTTTTTTAAAATTGATATAGGAGTATTAAATGCATTATCCAAGCAAAATTGGCGTTCTCCGCCTGCCAGAAGTTATGAAACTTGTTGCATTAAGTCGTTCCACTGTTTATCTGTTGATCAAAAAGAATGCCTTCCCCAAGCAGGTGAAGCTCTCGACGCGTGCGGTCGCCTGGAGACAGTACGACATTGAAACGTGGATTGAATCTCGTACAAACACTGGCGAGTAGGGGGCGAGATGAACATTCCTAAACGCACAGCTACAGCTAGCCGAGCAAGTCGGCGCGCCGGGTCTTCGTCCCCCGCTCAAGCACCGCCGTCCGGGGACGGCTAAATCTGCTGGAGCAGATTTTCCTTGGTGGCTCCCCTTGTCCTGGACATCACCGCCTGGGGGGCGATGGCTGTCCAGGAGGCTGCGGCAAGAAGCCTGCTTGCGCAGTCTTTGCCGCGCCCCACGGTATTAACCGAGCACATCCTGTCAATCAGCGCCCCACAGTTTCCAGTTTTCAGCATTTGAAAAAAAGCTGACTGAAGCAAATGAGCGAACGTCCCTTAGCGTTGAATAAGTTGCTCATTGCACTTGTGGTAGGCGCCGATCATGCTGCGTTTCAAAATTGAGAAGCAGCCCTCAATAGTTTTGTATGAGATTTACTGAGCACATATTCCTTTATGCTGTGGTTGTAAAGTGTATGCGTTAAGTGTTCAGCACTAACGTGGTAAACTATTGACGTTCGATTTTTGTTTTGCTCGGCTAGGAAGTGAAGGTTTTAATTCGAGTAATCTTTCAGTCTCACTCACATATCATGTGGGTGAGTATTAATGTGAGTATTGTTACTATTGCTGCCATATAATCTAATAGACATAGGGTATTCAAGAGTACCTATCCCACCAAACGCCAACGGTGCCAAAGCGTGCCCCCAAAGTAGCATGCCAGGAAAATTCCATATCAAAACTTTCGGCTGCCAGATGAACGAGTATGACTCGGACAAGATGGCGGATGTGTTGCGCGCCCATGAGGGTATGGAAGCGACCGATAAGCCGGAGCAGGCCGATGTCATATTGTTCAATACCTGTTCGATACGCGAGAAGGCCGAGGAAAAGGTATTCTCCGATCTGGGGCGCGTCCGGCCGCTCAAGCTGGCCAATCCCGATTTGCTGATAGCCGTGGGCGGCTGTGTGGCCAGCCAGGAAGGCGCCGCGATCCTGAAGCGCGCGCCCTATGTCGATGTCATATTCGGCCCGCAGACCCTGCATCGCCTGCCGCAGTTGTTGCAGGCGCGCCGTGAAAGCGGGCAACCCCAGGTGGACATCAGTTTTCCGGAGATCGAGAAATTCGACCATTTGCCCGTTCCGCAAACCAGTTCGGGTACCGCGTATGTGTCCATCATGGAAGGGTGCAGCAAATATTGCACGTTCTGCGTGGTGCCTTATACGCGCGGCGAAGAAGTTTCCCGCCCGTTGACCGATGTGATGCGCGATGTGCAACAGCTGGCCGTGCAAGGGGTGAAAGAAGTGACGTTGCTGGGCCAGAATGTGAATGCCTACTGCGGCCTCGGTGACGATGACGAAACCGTGGATTTCGCATTTCTGTTGCAGGCCATCGCAGGGTTGGAAGGCATAACCCGACTTCGCTATACCACTTCACATCCCAGGGACATGAGCCAGCGGCTGATCGATGTGTATGCGACCACACCCAAACTGGTGAGTCATCTTCACCTGCCGGTGCAGTCCGGTTCGGATCGAATTCTGGCGGCGATGAAACGCGGACACACGGTGCTCGAATACAAATCCATCATCCGCAGAGTGCGTGCTGCAAGGCCCGATATTTGCGTCACTTCCGATTTTATCGTGGGGTTTCCCGGCGAGACCGAACAGGATTTCGAGGCGACCATGAAACTGATCGACGAAATTGGATTCGACAACAGTTTCAGTTATCTGTACAGCCCGCGTCCGGGCACCCCGGCTGCCGAACTGCACGACGACACAACGCTCGAGGTCAAAGCGCAGCGGCTGAAACGTTTGCAGGATCGCATCGCAGAGCAGGAGGCGGGAGTGGCCGGGGTGATGCTGGGCACGACCCAACGCGCATTAGTCGAGGGCGTTTCGAAAAAGGATACACGTGAACTGGCCGCACGTACCGACAATAACCGGGTGGTAAATTTCAGCGGCGCAGCAAGCCTGATCGGCGATTTTGTCGAGGTAAAAATCACCCAGGTGGTGCGTCACACGCTGCGCGGCGAACTTGTGTCGAAGGCCACATGACCCAGGCTGCGAAAAAGAATCCATCTCCCGTACTTTCACTGACTGTGCAATATGCAAGCAGTGCGCAGCACATGCCGACCCGCACGCAATTCCGGCGCTGGATGAAGGCCGCGTTGCAGCATGATGCACAAATAACATTGCGCATCGTCGACGAAGCCGAGGGACGCAAGCTGAACGGGAATTATCGCGGCAAGGATTACGCCACCAATGTACTGACCTTTGTGTATGACGATGTCGAATCAATCCTCCAGCCCCTGTGTGGGGATGTGGTGATCTGCGCGCCGGTGGTGGAACGTGAAGCGGCCGCGCAGCACAGGGATGGGTTGGCGCATTATGCTCACCTCACACTGCACGCGGCGCTGCATTTGCAAGGCTACCAGCACGAGAATGCCGCCGATGCCGCCGAGATGGAAGCACTGGAGATCGCACAAATGCTAAAATTAGGCTATCCTGATCCGTATCGAACATGATATCCCAAGCAATGGAACCACCCGGAAGTAACAAACCCAGTTTGTTAGAACGCCTTTCCACAATGCTGTTGCGCGAGCCGGAAGACCGCGAGCAACTCGTCGCACTGCTGCACTCGGCTTATGACCGCAACCTGCTGGATGCCGATGCCCTGTCCATGATGGAAGGGGTGATGCAAGTCTCCGAGCGGCAGGTGCGCGAAATCATGATTCCACGCGCACAAATGGATGTCATCGACATCAGTCAACCCCCGGAAAAATTCATTCCTTTTGTAGTCGAGACCGCTCATTCACGCTTTCCGGTGATGGAAGGTGACAAAGACAACATCATCGGCATCCTGCTGGCGAAAGATTTGTTGCGCTATTATGCCGGCGAGGAATTTGACGTGCGTGACATGCTGCGCCCGGCCGTTTTTGTGCCGGAAGCCAAGCGACTCAACGTGCTGTTGCGCGACTTTCGCAGCAACCGCAATCACATCGCGCTGGTGGTGGACGAATACGGCGGTGTTTCAGGGATGGTAACCATCGAGGACGTGCTTGAGCAAATCGTTGGAGACATCGAAGACGAATACGATTTTGACGATGACGAAGACAACATCATCGCGGACGCTGTGGGGCATTATCGCGTCAAGGCCGACACGGAGATCGCCGATTTTAATGCTGTGCTGGGGACAGAATTCAGCGACGAAGAATGCGACACGGTAGGCGGGTTGGTACTGAAGGCCGCCGGGCAATTACCCAAACGCGGCGATCAGATCAACATCGGGGATCTCATTTTTACCGTCCTGCGGGGGGATAGCCGCAGGCTTTATTCAATGCTGGTCGAACGAAAAAGTCCTGTGGCAGAGTAGAGTATCTGCCCCCAAACTGTTCAACCCGAAAGTCAAACCGACGGTTCTAAATGAAGCAGCCGCGCCTGTTTGGCTGCTGTCCATGCGACTTTCTTCGTATCGATATCTGCTTATGCTATCCTTCTGCAGGCTTTCAGCCGCTTGATAAATAATTAATACAATTCAGAAGAACTATCAAATAGGGACTCGTGATGTTGTTTGATGAATTTGACAGGGAGGTTTTTGCCGCCGGCCAGGAGATTTTCAAATCCGGGGACGCCGGAGACTGCGCATATCTTATCGAAGAAGGCATGGTCGAAATTCTGGTCGTAAAACAGGGCGGCGAACACAGGATCAGATTGATCGGCCAGGGCGAGTTGTTTGGAGAAGTATCCCTGATCGACTACCAGCCGCGCACCGCCACTGTAAGGACGGTGGAAAGAACTGTGCTGGTGCCCATACCACGCAGGCTGATGGAGCAGTTGCTGGAAAAAAGCGACCCGGTTTTGCGCCATTTGTTGATGATCATTCTGGAGCGTTTCAGGAACAGAAACGATGGTTCTTCGCAGTCAGTGGCAAATACCATTGTTGCATCGGAACAAATGCAACGTCACAACTCTGTGAAGGGCGAAGCGACGCAAAAGCTTTCCCTCGCCCACGGCATGAAGCGCGCCTTGTCCCATGAAGAATTCCGGCTTTATTATCAGCCGATCTGTAATCTAGCCGACGGGAGTGTTGCCGGATTCGAAGCGCTGATTCGATGGCATCATCCAACCGACGGACCACTGCAGCCGGATGATTTCCTGTGGATAGCGGAGCAAACCGGCCTGATACATGAAGTTGGTCTCTGGACCCTTGATCGCGCGTGCAGGGACTGGGCAGTGTTGAAGAAATTCACAGATTTCGACGCACCGTTTATCAGCGTCAATCTGTCGCCGGCCCAATTGAACAACGAGATGCTGGTGGAAGATGTGCAGAAGATCATGGCGGGCCAAAACATCGACCCCTCGGAATTAAAGCTGGAACTGACAGAAAAAGTCATGGTAGATCAACCGGAAACCGCAGCGAAGATCATGCACCAGTTGATCGAATTGGGCTGCAGCCTTTCGCTCGATGATTACGGTGCCGGCCATTCCGGGTTAAGACATTTGCAACGCTATCCCCTCAGCACGCTGAAGATCGATGCTGCTTTCGTCGAACCGATATTGACCTCCGCACAAAGTCTCGAAATCGTGCGCTCTTCGGTGGCACTGGCACATTCGCTGGGAATGAGCGTGGTTGCAGAGGGTGTAGAAAGCGAAGATGTGAAAGCCAGGCTGCTGGAAATGAAATGTGATTTCGGCCAGGGCTGGTATTTCGGCAGGCCCGCTGCGTTGCAGAAACTGGTACTGCGTTACGCAAAGGTATAATCTCAAAAAGATTTGAGGCTGCCCGGCTTCAGAATTGTTCTTCAGGTCCCAGATATCGCCACTGCCCAACCGGTAATTTTCCCAGTTTGACCTTCCCGATGCGGATGCGTTTTAGTCCGCTGACCTTCAATCCAACCAGTTCGCACATGCGCCGAATCTGGCGCTTTTTCCCTTCATGCAGCACGAAACGCAACTGGTCTTCGTTCTGCCATGTGACCTTGGCGGGCTTGAGGTATTCGCCGTCCAGTTTCAGTCCCTGGTTGAGCAGGGCCAACCCGCTGTCCCCCAGTTTGCCCTGCACGCGCACCAGGTATTCCTTGTCTACTTTGGTGTCTTCGCCTATCAGCCGCTTGGCGATACGGCCGTCCTGGGTAAGTACCAGCAAACCCTGCGAATCGATATCCAGGCGGCCAGCAGGGGCGAGCCCGAGCAACTGGCTGCGATGAAAGCGCAACGGGGATTGATCCTCCACCCAGCGCGTTTTTTCATCCAGCAGGGTGATGGCCGGTTTGTAATTATGTTCGGCTTGTCCGGATACATAGCCGACCGGCTTGTTGAGCAGGATCGTCACGCGTTGTTGCTGGGTGTTTTGCGCGGCAGTGCGCAACGTCACTTGCTGGCCGGGGTAGACCTTGCTGCCCAGCTCGCTGACGACCTGGCCGTCGACTTCAACCCAACCCTTTTCGATGTAGTTATCAGCCTCGCGGCGGGAACACAGGCCGAGCTCCGACATGCGTTTGGAAAGACGTATTTTTTCCATGAGAATCTTGCACTGACTGTTGATTAGGACGCGATTTAAGCACAAAGCAGCGTGTCACGAGAAATAAACGCGCAAGGTTACTGTGGTGCTGTAACGGCAACCTGGGGCCTAAACTATGTGCAGCGGTGGTTTGGCGAGTTTGCGTTGCAGGGTGCGGCGGTGCATGTTGAGCGCCCGGGCAGTGGCTGAAATGTTGCCTTCATGCTCGTGCAGCACGCGCTGAATATGTTCCCACTCAAGATGTCCGATTTGCGCGGGTCGTGTTTCGAGCGGGCAGTGGCCATCGGGGATATGATCAAAGGCCGCGACGATCTCGTCGGCATTGGCCGGTTTGGCCAGGTATTGGGTTGCGCCCAGTTTGATCGCTTCGACAGCAGTGGCGATGCTGGCATAGCCGGTCAGCACGACGATGCACGTGTTTGGATCGAGTTCGTGCAACACCTTGACCAGCACCAGTCCCGGTGCACCGCCCATTTTAAGATCGACCACGGCGAATTCCGGAGGCGAGGCTTGCGCAAGTGGAACCGCCTGTTCGACACTGTGTGCCACGGTCACGGCAAAGCCGCGCTTCTCCAGGGCGGCGCTCAATACCCTGCTGAAGGTGGTATCGTCATCCACCAGCAGGAGCGAGG
>JBBRFZ010000096.1:0-9667 GCA_038241165.1 Burkholderiales bacterium
GTGACGACCAGTCACATGCGCAAGCTACAGAAATCACCCGAGCGTGTAAAAGCTACTTTGAACATGCTCCTGTAAAGCATGCAGCTTAAGTTCAATAATTTATTGCCGGATCAATAAGTTTTCGCTGGCACTAAAAGCGGGGTGCAGGTCAAAAGTGCCGAGGTAATTCAGGTTTTCATGTTTCCCAACTATTTTCTTGACAGGCACCATTTTTGGGAATATGTTTCCATTGCAATACGTGCACTAGTAATACATGTATTGCGGAAATTGTTTTGGATTCGCCCATATGGGTTGTGTGACGGTCTAGGTATATTTTCTAGATATGTGTAACGGGACACAAAGGATAACGAAATTCACCCGTAAACATAATCTTGCTAAGTTGCATTACCAAAACTAGGTCTACTAAATATCACTAAATGGAGAATAATATGAAATCTTTCGTTGCAACGATTGCAGTAGTGTCGGGTTTGACATTTGCGGGTAGCGCAATGTCGGCAGATATGCCACCACTTGCCAAGAAACTCGGTTGCACCAGTTGCCACGCCATTGACCATAAGTTGGTTGGACCGGCTTGGCAGGCTGTTGCTGACAAATATAAGGGCGATCCAGGCGCAAAAGCAAGTCTAATCGCCAAAGTTACCAATGGCGGTAGCGGTGTGTGGGGTTATACACCTATGCCTCCGCATAAAAAGGATAGCCAAGCAGATATAACGGAATTGGTTACTTTCATCCTGAATCTCGCCAAGTGAAGGTGCAATCTGTAACAAGCAACCAGCGTGGTTTGATTTACCAAATGGGTTCTTTTAGTTAGGTCTAGAACTCTGTACAGCCCCGGATTGTATTGGAATGAGCTCTCGCTTGACAATGATATCCAGTTTGAGGAGTTGTATGGAAACTCGGCAATACTGAGCCACCACCTGCCTTAGCAGGTGGTGGCTCAGTTCATTTTTATTCTTGACAAGCATCTATTTTAGGAATATGTTTCACTCTAATACATATATTATAAATACATGTATTTATAAAAGAGTGGGTCAAATGGTATGTGCAGCTTGGTTAGTATTTATTTTATTCGATCATTTAAAAGGCATCCGGGCTCACGCAATTTTCCGGCGAATGTGTCTTAATAAAATAAAAGTCGCACTTTCAGTGTTGGATCTACTAAATCAGTGTTGGATCTACTAAATGTTGAAATCACAAATGGAGAGTTATATGAAATCGTTCATTGTAAGCATCGCAGTAGTAACCTGTTTGACTTTTGCAGGCAGCGCGACGTCGGCAGATATGCCACCACTTGCCAAGAAAGACGGATGCTCCAATTGTCACGCGATTGACCACGCGGTGGTTGGGCCGGCTTGGCAGGCAGTTGCTGACAAATATAAGGGCGATCCAGGTGCAAAAGCAAAATTAATCGCCAAAGTTACCAATGGTGGTAGCGGTGTATGGGGTTTTATACCTATGCCCCCACAAAAAAGGGCAGGTGCAGCAGATACAACGGAATTGGTTACTTTCGTTCTGGGTCTGGCCAAGTAGGGCGGAATCTGTGAGAAATTGGCTGGAATTATTTCTTCATCAGATGAGTTCTTAAATCCCTGAAGGCATGGGACTCTAATCCGGTAATCATATTGGAAGAAATCCCTGCTAGACAGTAATAATCGTCAGATTGAGGGGGTGTATGGTCTTCAGCAAGATAAATGAAGTTGGTTACGTAATATCGTGGCAGTTTTGGCATATTCATTAGGTTCGCTTGCCACAATTGTAAAATTTATTTTTCATAGAGTTTTTGTTTGCTTATAGGGGCGTTATTACTGGCTTTTGTGAGATGCGTGGCTTGCTTTTTTTATTATTAACTAGATAAGGGGAATGTCGTGAATACAAAAAACATCATCAGATCGCTGTCCGACCGCATAGGTTTGAAATTGGGAGTGTTAGCCGTTGCTGTGTTGTTGCCAATCGTATCGTCTGCTTGGGCAGCTCCGGAGGTGAATATGCTTCAGAAGATTCAGAAGCCTGCGGACCTGTCCAGTGAGGAAGCTGTGAGCATCGTCCAAGAACCAACCGCAGTCGGTACACCGGTTGGAAAACGGGGACCTGAAATTGTCAAATTTCATCTGGAAGCGCAGGAGGTGCTAGGCGTGCTGGATGCGAAGACCAATACGACTTTTAGGTATTGGACATTCAATGGCAAAGTGCCAGGTCCAATGATGCGTGCCCGTGTCGGGGACACAGTGGAAATCACGCTGTCGAACAATTCGGACAGTGCGATGATCCATAACATCGATCTGCACGCAGTATGGGGCCAGGGCGGTGGTGCTGCATATACGAATGTCTCTCCCGGCGAATCGAAGACCTTTACTTTCAAGGCGACGACCCCCGGGTTGTTTGTCTATCATTGCGCCACTCCAATTATTCCGCAGCATATCTCCGAGGGCATGTACGGCATGATCCTGATTGAACCTGCAGGGGGCCTGCCCAAGGTTGACAAGGAGTTCTACCTGATGCAGGGTGAATTGTACACCGAGGGAGATGGCAATCTCAAGGAGTTCAGCACGCATGGCATGATGGAAGAAGATCCCACCTACGTGTTTTTCAACGGCTCTGCGGGCGCATTGGCGGCTAATCCGATGAAAGCCAAAGTGGGTGATACTATTCGCATATTCTTCGGCGTAGGGGGTCCTAATTTGACCTCATCATTCCATGTCATTGGCGGAATTTTCGATAAAGTTTGGAACTCTTCCATCGTCTCGCCGCCACTAGAAGATGTGCAAACCACTATGGTACCTGTTGCCGGTTCGGTGATGGTTGAAATGAAGCTGCGCGTCCCGGCCAAGTATATCGTTGTTGATCATTCTTTGACCCGCTTGCAGAAGGGTGCCATCGCCATTATCCAAGCCGTGGGACCGGAACAACCGGATATTGTCCACGCAGGTCCGGCGACTCGGTTTTTGAAGTAAGGAATAACAAGGTGCATCAATTATTCGCGCTTACCCCCCTACCAGAGTGCGAATGATGTGGGCAAGGCTGCAAAGCCTTGCCTTTTTTCCCTTGCATTCATTTTTAGCATACAAGTTTCATGTCACCAACGTAACGGCTTTCGATGTTGTCGGCATGTCCTGAGTTGGCCGCATGCAAAGGGTCAAGATTGTGCTTTACTTCCTGCCAGGTGCATTGTGTTGTGAGCGCCGCATTCACACTTTGTAGTTGTACCTGCTGTAGCTGTGCCGGTACTGTTTGGTAGTAGCTGGCTACGTCGTATTTGCTGGCTGCGATCTGTGGGGCGGTAGAAGCAGAATAAGTTTCCTCCACCGTAAGTACGGAGCCAGCTTGCGCTGCCGAAGATGCAAAAATACCAAAGATGATGCTTGCGATAAAACGTGCTTTCATGATGAATCTCCTTATCTATAAATTTAAAATTTGTTTGAACGCCCCTGCCACCTTGATCGGGGTACTCTTGTGAAAACCGAAGATACGGTGCTCGCAGGTGTATGCCATAACATAAGCACTAACTGTGCCATAAATTATCTTGTTGATATAATGAGAATATTATTTTTTTGGGTATTGATAGTGTTCACTATGAACTGTATTGTTTGTTAACATTTAACACGGTGAACACATAATGGACACAATTTCTTTGGCAAGCTTGGATGTCGTTTTCGGAAAGATCGAAGAAGGCGTGCTGTTTTTGGATGAGCAGCGTAATGTGGTGGCGATCAACCAGGCTGCGGCGCAAATGATAGGCTACAAGCACGACGATATTGTCGGCAAGCTGTGTCCGAGCGTATTTCCCGGTACGCCCTGCGCACACACTTGCGAGCAAAGCGGAAAATGTTCGCTGATGACAGATACCGTGCAGGAAAAAAAACTGGTGCAGGATATTGTAGTAGCGCGCCCTGACGGGATATTTGTTCCCTTGCATATGTGGGCGACGGCGTTACCGGCGGACGAATCGCTGGCGCATTGTGCGGTTGTGTTGCGCAACCGCACCCGCGAAGTGCAACTGGAAGATACGGCATCACGGCGTATGCGCCTGGGCAACCTGGTCGGGTACAGCCGAGTCATGCAAGCGCTGTTCCGGGAAATTCTGCTGGTGGCATCGAGCGACGCCAATGTGCTGGTCACCGGCGAATCCGGGGTTGGCAAGGAACTGGTGGCACAAGCAATACATGACAACTCCAACCGTGCCAAACAACCTTATCTGCAAGTGCACTGCGCTGCTTTGCCGGAGAACTTACTGGAGGCTGAATTGTTCGGACACAGCAAGGGCGCGTTCACCGGTGCAGCAACCGAGCGGTCCGGGCGCTTCGAGGCCGCCGACGGCGGCACGCTGCTGCTGGATGAAATCGGTGAAGTGCCGCTGGGCACACAGGTGAAATTACTGCGTGTACTGCAAGAAAAAGAAGTGGTGCGTTTGGGTGAAAACAGCCCGCGCAAAGTGAATGTGCGCGTTATTGCCGCCACCCACCGCGACTTGCCCGCCATGGTCAAGAATGGAGAATTTCGTGCCGATCTGTACTACCGGTTGCGCGTGCTGCCGTTACTCGTGCCCTCCCTGCGCGAGCGCCGCGAGGATATTCCATTGCTGGCAGGCACCATTCTTTCCGACTTACTTAGCCATTACAAACGAGAAGACGTTCCGTTGTCTCCACAAGCGATGGAAGCGTTGCTTGCTTATGATTGGCCAGGCAATGTGCGCGAATTGGTTAATGCCCTGGAATACGCACTGGTGCATGCCGACGGTATGTCCATTCAGTCACGGCATTTTCCTGTTGAGTTGAATAGCACAGGGTCGCAACCCGCTGGTTCTTCAGGTCAGAACGGTGGAAACAATGTTTCAGAAGGGCAAGGTATGGCATCGCTTACGCGTTATTATCGCGGCTCGGCTACGGTGAACGAAAAAGAACTTATCCTGGCGGCGATCGCCGAAGTAGGCGGCAATAAAAGCATGGCAGCGGATAAACTAGGCATGTCGCGCACTACTTTGTGGAAGCGTTTGAAGCAATATGGTATTGAATGCTGATGCATATACCTTTCGGGACGGTGCTTGCATGCATCGCAAGAGTCATACTTGCAATCATCCATACGAATATTCCTTTCTGATAATATTGTACAAAACGAAGCCGCAAGTACAACTTGAGGCAGCCAGAATGCAGCGCGCAACAACAGACCGAAAAAAATTTGTTGGTTTGCGTAATGACTTATTATTATGCCCCGGTGACCGACAATCTAAGTGATTGTCCTAAATGTCTCACTGAAGAAAACTGCGATATGCTACAGCAATTCCACCATGCGAATTGAGTGCATACAATTATGGAAGAAACCATAGAATTATTATATGGAATTGATGGGCATTGGGACATGGAATATCATAATGTTTTAATATTTGCGACATTCTACATAGTGGCTTGCCAAGCGTGGCACTGTATCTACCCGTGGTGGGTTATATTTCCCGGAATTGGGTTGTGTGCCGACCCAAAGATGATGGTATCCGGCATTAAAATGTGACAATCGTAGCTGTGAAATACATGGCGAAACAGGAGTTGACATGTTTAGGCGTAAACTGTTTTTGTTATTTTGCATAATGCTGCTCACAGCCTGCGGTGAGCGTGCGTCCTATCACTCTATAGATGTAACTGTGCCGCTAGAGCAGGCTGATTTTCACCTTAATGATTTTAACGGCAAGCCCCGCAGTCTGGCGGATTTCAGGGGGAAGGTTGTAGTACTGTTCTTCGGCTATACCCACTGCCCTGTGGTATGCCCGACTACGCTTGCTGATCTTGCGCAAGTCATGCACAAGCTTGGCAAGGATGCCGACAGAGTTCAAGTGTTGTTTATCACAGTCGATCCGGAACGTGACAGTCGTGAATTGCTGGCGAAGTTCGTCCCTGCCTTTTACCCCTCCTTCCTTGGCTTATATGGCGATGCACAGGCCACCGCAAAGGCAGCCAAGTCATTTGGTGTCAGCTATGAGAAGCAGTATTACAAGAAAGGCGGCTATTCCATGCTTCATTCCGACAGCATGTTTTTGATCGGCACAAATGGACGACCATTACTGCTCTCTCATTATGGTCAAAAAGCCAAGCTACTGGTACAGGACATTAGCTTGTTGCTTGCCCAAAGTGATAACTAACAATTTTTTTCATCGGACTGTCCTTAGCAGACGCTGAAATCACACGTTGAATCCACTTCGGGAGGCGGACTCAACTGATCGTTGCAACACGCTAATTCTTGCCAATATTGGTCTTACCCTCCCGGATGCAGAACCTGACGCCGGAAGACGTCGTCAATAAGCCATTCCCATTACGTAAAATAGTAAGTAAGGTCTGAATAATCTTCAATTATTTTGAGCATCGGCAGATTGTGAAGATCATATTTCGTTTTTGACCACACAACGCTTTGCGACTTGTCAGCTTGTGGTACTTCTCAAATTCAGATGCCGCCAATATCTGCTGTTTCATCTCTTCGCTTTCTCTGAAATGGCCTGCGCCTATTAACGCACCAACTCCATTTCAGGTAGACTTAACCAGAGCTTCATTAATATTTCTTTCAAATACACCTATGCAAACATTACCCGACACCATGACCGCGATCGAGCGGCGCGCCAGCTTTGGTTTGGCAAGTATCTATGGCTTGCGCATGCTGGGATTGTTCATCATCCTTCCGGTCTTTGCGATTTACGCGCAACATCTTCCGGGCGGCGACAGCCATCTGCTGATCGGCATCGCGCTCGGCGCCTACGGATTGACACAGGCGATCTTGCAGATTCCATCCGGCCTGATGTCCGACCGCTATGGGCGCAAGCCGGTGATCTACATTGGTCTGATCCTGTTCGCGGTGGGCAGTTTCATCGCCGCCGATGCCCACGACATCTACTGGATCATCGTCGGTCGCGTGGTGCAGGGCGCGGGTGCGCTGAACGCGGCAATAATGGCTCTCACTGCCGATCTCACCCGCGAAGAAGTCCGCACCAAGGCAATGGCGATGATCGGCATTACCATCGGCATCGCCTTTTCGATCTCGATGGTGCTTTCGCCCATGCTCAGTGCTGTGATCGGCGTGCCCGGTCTCTTTGCACTGACCGGTGTGCTGGCGCTGCTGGCTATCGGCGTGACGAAGTTCCTGATTCCCGATCCAGCGATCACGCGCTTCCACAGTGACACCGAAGCGAGTTGGGGACATTTCGCCGAAGTGCTGCGCAACAAGGATCTGCTGCGGCTCGACTTCGGCATTTTCTCGGTGCACGCGATCCTGATGTCGGTGTTCATGCGGGTACCATTCGTGATTCAGAAAGACGGGCTGCCTTTGGCGCACCACTGGTATATCTATCTGCCGGTGATGCTGATGGCGTTTGTGCTGATGGTGCCGCTTATCATCATCGCGGAAAAGAAGAGGAAGATGAAGCAGGTGTTCATACTATCAATATTCCTGGCGATATGTGCCCAGATCCTGCTGATGTTTGGTCAGAACAGCCTGTGGGGTATAGCCGTTGCACTGCTGGTGTTCTTCACTTCTTTCAATGTGCTGGAAGCCATGCTGCCCTCGATGATCAGTAAGACAGCGCCGCTCGCCTCGAAGGGTACCGCAATGGGCGTATACAGCAGCATGCAGTTTCTCGGCGCATTTTTTGGCGCGTCTGTGGGCGGCGCGTTGATGCAATTCGTTGGCACCGATGCGGTGTTCGTATTCGCTATTGTGCTGCTGCTGGTATGGCTGATCATCATGTCCACGATGCAACCTCCGGCAACGGTGCGCACCAAACTCTATCAGTTGTCCGGGATGAACGAAGCATCTGCTAAAGAATTGCAGATGCAGCTCGCACAACTGCAGGGTGTGCGCGAGGCGATGGTGGTGGCAGCAGAAAACATTGCCTGCCTCAAGGTCGACATGCAGGGCTTCGACGAAGCAGCGGTAGACAAACTTGTGATCAAAGGAGTGTGACATGTCGGTGAATAAAGTAATCATGATCTGCCGCTTGGGCAAGGATCCGGAGCCCTGCAACATGACCAGCGGTGAAGCGGTGACCAATTGCACGCTGTCAATTTCCAAAAATTTGAAGGATAAAAACGGGGAAAAGCAGGAACAAATCGAATGGCATAGACAGGATGATTTTGGTGTACAACATGGTACGACTAGGGCAATTGCTCAGGCGTGACAGGAGAGGTGCGCCTGCTGTGGCATGAAACGGCAGAAATGCCTAAGGAAGAAGCAGCAATCAGATGGTTCCAACACTCAAATCGCCCTGTATTGAAAAAAACTACAAAGCGTTTAAGACAGTACGAAATTTAACCTATTTTTAGAAGTACCCAGTATTTTCCAATCCTGAAATGAGTCTGAACGAAGCTTGGTGAAGCTGAGTATCTGAACCTGGTTCTGTCTCGGTCTGGTTAGTAAAATGCTTCGTTGTTATTTCTTGCGTTATTCCATCAAGCGCATTTTTTGAGTGCCGCAGCGATGGATTGGAACAACCGCTGTCGTGCCTTGTTGAGTGCCGCAGCGGCATCATTACCGCCCAATCTTAGAGCGTTTGCATCCAGTTGCTCAAACGTCACGCCAGTCTTGAGATGCGAGGTGGCGTTCGGCAATGGCTTCAGCTTTTCATAAGGTGTCATCATCTGTTCGTAGCGATAGCGCTTGCGTTCACGTCCCTTGGCGTCGGTGATCGTTTCAGGGAAGAAGCACGGGCGGTGGAAGTTGACGTAAGGATTGAGGAAGCCTGCAGAGAATTCATTCACCTGCCTGGCAAAGCGTTGCGGGATGTGCGCATAGCCCAGATGCTTGCGCACCACAGCGCCGTACTTGGACTCTGCCAGCGCGTTATCGTTGGACTGCCGGGGTCGCGACTTGATGAACCCGATGCGCAGTTTCTCGAGCATCTGAGCGACTTGGTAATTGATGTACTCCGAACCGTTACCCGAATAAAAGCCAAGGATGACAAACGGAAACTCATCCAGCAATTGCCGGATGACCGGGAGCAGGTACGCCTCGCTGATCTTCTCGCAGGTGGCGACGAGCTGGAACTGTGTGACGCTGTCCACCGCGTTGATGTGATACACCCCTTTCACCCCATCCTGGTCGCCTTGATGCACGCTGTCGATGCGGATATAGCCGGGCTTGCCGTCTGGTTGCGGGGCGCGGCGCTGGCCGATGGGCACGCCGGTTGGGTGCGCCTTGGTCCAGTGGCGCCGCTTGGCCTGGTATTGCTTTGCGCCGCGCAGGTTGCACAAATGAGCGAACGAGATGCCTGCCAGCCGCTCGAAGCGCACATCGCCGAACACCCGGAAGGCGCGTTCCATCAGCTTCTTGGTGGCGGGGCCGGACAGGGTGCCATACAATGTGTCCATTTCGGCCAGCAAGGACACATCCAGCACGGTGTAGCGGCGGGCAAAGCCATGCTTGGGCGCACCTTGCCGTTTCGATAGTTTCCCGTTCTTGCGGTACTGCTGCACCAGCTGGATTACCTGTTAGCGAGACAGCCCGGTCATCTGCTCCAGATAACGCAGTAATATGCCCTTGTCGGCACGCCCGTGCCTGGCATAACGAATAAGGTTAGATTGTGATCGCGAAGCGAGCCACAATCTGAACCGTTTGTTGGACGAGCCCGGCCCCGAGTGCTGGAGTAGCCTCATAGAAAATATCTTTTTAGAAGTTATTCCGGTTTGAAGTTTTACCGGGA
>JBBRFZ010000097.1:0-9623 GCA_038241165.1 Burkholderiales bacterium
GTACGACGAGGATGGAACAGCATTTCTGGATTTTCTCGCCGGTGCGGGGACGCTGAATTACGGGCACAACAATCCGCTGTTCAAGCAGGCTTTGCTGGATTACATCGAGGCGGAAGGGATCACCCATGGTCTGGACTTGCATACCGTGGCCAAGCAACAGTTTCTGGAAACGTTTCAGGCCAAGATACTCAGGCCCAGGGGGCTGGATTACCAGGTGCAGTTCACCGGACCGACAGGAACGAATGCCGTCGAGGCCGCACTGAAATTGGCGCGGAATATTACCGGACGACACAACATCATCTCGTTCACCAACGGGTTCAACGGTGTCACGCTGGGCGCATTGGCGGCGACCGGGAATTCACACCATCGCGGCGCGGCCGGTATCAATTTGGGCGGCGTCACGCGCATGCCCTATGACGGTTATCTGGGCGACGGCTTCGACACTACGGCATATATGGACAAGGTGCTGTCCGACGCCAGCAGCGGTGTGGATAAACCGGCTGCGGCTATCGTCGAGACGGTGCAGGGCGAAGGCGGAATCAATGTGGCGAGTTTCGAGTGGTTGAGATCGCTGCAGGAAGTTTGCCGACGCCATGAAGTCCTGTTGATCATTGACGACATTCAGGCAGGCTGTGGCAGGACCGGCACGTTCTTCAGCTTCGAACCGGTCGGTATTCAGCCGGATATCGTCACCATGTCGAAATCACTGAGCGGTTATGGATTGCCCATGGCGGTGGTGCTGATGAAATCGGAACTTGACCTGTGGAAGCCGGGCGAGCACAACGGCACATTCCGGGGCAACAATCATGCCTTCATCACGGCGACCGCGGCGATCAACCACTTCTGGTCGGACAACAAATTTTCCAAAAGTATCGCGGAAAAGGGGCGCGTCATCTCAGAACGTCTCAATCATTTTGTCGAGCAGTATGGCGACGGAAATTTCAACGCGCGCGGCCGGGGCATGTTTCAGGGAATCAATTGCGTGAGCGGAGAGCTGGCCAGCGACATCTCGCTGCGCGCCTTCAAAAAGGGATTGATGATCGAGACCAGCGGTGCAGAAGACCAGGTGATCAAACTGCTTTGTCCGTTGACGATCTCCGACGAGGCGCTCGGAAAGGGACTCGACATGATAGAGGAAAGCATCAGCGAATCATGCGTGCATTTCAGGAGAATCCCGAGCGAAAAGGATTTCTTCCAGTCGGCGTGAAATGCACGGAATCAGCAGCGACAAATTATCAGAGTAAAAGGAGATTAAATGATAGTCAGAACATTGGATGTGGCCGGACAAGGCGAACGGCGTGTGGTTAGCAACGGCTGGGAGAGCACGCGTTTGCTCCTCAAGAACGACGGCATGGGATTCTCTTTTCATATCACCACGATCTATGCCGGTGCCGACCTGGAAATGCATTATCAGAATCATCTGGAGGCGGTGTATTGCATCAGCGGCGAAGGCGAGATCGAAGAACTGGCCGATGGCAAGGTCCATCCCGTCAAGCCCGGCACGATCTACGCGCTGAACAATCATGACAAGCACAAATTGCGGGCTACAACCGAGATGAAGATGGTTTGTGTGTTTAACCCGCCGTTGCATGGCAAGGAAGTACATAACGCCCAAGGCGCTTATGAGCTGGATGCAGAGACGATACAGGGATGAGATGGGACGACAGCGAACAGGAGAATATGAAATGGTTGAAGCGATAGATCGATATCCGTCACGCGCGGGTCGTGCTGCGCGATTGGAACCACGTGCGGATCCTGTCATTTATTCGCCGGGTTCTGCCTCGCAGTTGGCACATTTGTCATCCAAACAGATTCTGCAATATGAGCGCGATGGTTTTTTGATGCTGCATGATGTGTTCAGTGTGGAAGAGGTGCAATGCTTCAAGGATGAACTGGAATGTCTGCGTCAGGACAAAAGTCTGCTGGTTGGAGACGAGGTGATTACCGAGCCGGCAAGCGGCGACATACGCTCGATATTCCGTGTGCACAGCACCAATCCCGTTTTCAAACGCCTGGCATCAGACCTGCGCTTGGCAGGCATCGCGCAAGCCCTGCTGGACGAAGAGGTGTATATCCACCAGTCTCGGTTGAACTACAAACCCGGTTTTCGCGGCAAGGAATTTTATTGGCATTCGGACTTTGAAACATGGCATGTCGAGGATGGCATGCCTGCCATGCGCGCGCTGAGCATGTCCATCACATTGACCGAGAATACCCAGAATAACGGCCCGCTGATGCTGATGCCGGGTTCGCACAAATCCTATGTGGTGTGTACCGGCGAAACCCCCGCCAACCACTTCAAGGCATCATTGAAAAAACAGGAATACGGTGTTCCGTCAGATGAACTGCTTGCCCAACTCGCAGCGCAAAACGGCATCGTGAGTGCGGTGGCCAAGCCGGGTTCGGTGATCATTTTTGATTGCAACACCATGCACGGCTCTGGCAGCAATATCACGCCCGACCCGCGCTCCAATGCATTTTTTGTATACAACGCGATCAGCAACAGGGTGGTTGAACCGTTTTGCAATCAGCCACCCCGGCCCGAATACATCGCTGTACGCGAGCATGTCGAGACAATAAAACCGCAACGCTCCGGTCTGGAAAGTTATCGCGGCGAATTGCAGGCCAACTAGCCGGGGCCGGGCATTCGTATCAATCTGGATTTCAGGGAAGGTAAGCGAAAATGATATTGACCTTCATATTGTTTATGGGCGTATTCCTGCTGATCGGTATTGCGTCGGTATTCAGCAGCCGCAATACCAAGCAGGATTATTATCTGGCCAGCAAGTCGGTCGCTCCATCGCTGGTCGGCCTGTCTGCAGTCGCGACCAACAACAGCGGCTTCATGTTCATCGGCGTGATCGGCTATACCTATGTGACCGGGTTGGCTTCAGTATGGCTGATGCTGGGATGGATCGCCGGCGATTTCCTGTCTTCCACTTTCATTCATTCACGTTTGCGTATGGCGACCCAGCATACCGGAGAGGCGAGTTTCGCCGGGGTGTTGAGCCGCTGGAATGGCGGGCAGAGGCGCGTGCTGCAGCGCGTTATCGGCGGGATATCGCTGATCTTCATGCTGGCCTATGCCAGTGCGCAGCTGGTCGCCGGCGGCAAGGCGCTGCACGTGTTGCTTGATTGGCCCACATGGTCGGGTGCCGTCATAGGCGCGGTCCTGGTGGTAGGCTACTGTTTTTCCGGCGGGATACGCGCGTCGATCTGGACGGATGCGGCCCAGTCGGTCGTCATGATCATTGCGATGGGATTGCTGCTGTTTGCCGCGATATCCAATCTCGGCGGCGTTGGCATTGCGATCACAAAGATGAACGAAGTGCCCGGTTTCATGGACTGGTTTCCCAAGGATCTGGTGGTGCCGGGTTTTGTCGGCGGGGTGATATTTGCCGTCAGTTGGGGATTTGCAGGATTGTCGGTGATCGGGCAACCGCACATCATGGTTCGGTTCATGACGCTTAACGATGCCGACAAAATGAACCGGGCGCGGCTGTGGTACTACCTGTGGTTCACAATTTTCTATTTGATGGCGACAAGTGTCGGTCTGTTGTCCCGCATCTATCTCTCCGATTCAGGTTCGTTCGATGCGGAACTGGCGCTGCCGACAATGGCCATGCAATTGTTGCCGCCGGCGCTGGTCGGCGTGATTCTCGCCGGGATATTTGCGGCGACGATTTCTACGGCGGACTCGCTGATACTCAGCTGTTCGTCCGCACTGACCCACGACCTGCTCCCGCACCGGACTGAAAATACCAGGGTGCTGAAAGCCGGTACCGCCGGGATTGCCCTGACCGCACTGCTATGGGCTTTGCTGAACAAGCAGAGCGTATTCAGCCTGGTCATCATGGCGTGGTCCGGTCTTGCCAGTGCATTCGCCCCATTGCTGATCGTACTGGCACTGGGCGGCAAGCCCGGTACCAGAGAGAGCATCATCGCGATATTTTCCGGCCTGGCAGTTGCAACGCTGTGGCGTTATATCGGATGGCAAAATGCTGTCTACGAGGGAATGCCGGGGATTCTGGCAGGATTACTCGTGCTGTCTCCCCATCTTTTTACGGGCATGAGAAACCGGTTTGTGCTGGCAGTTGACCGCCTGTGAGATGGTGATCTCAACTATCAACGGTGAAAAAATATGACCGACTTCTTTAAATCCGCAACCCTGATGCTGGTTCTGCTCAATCCGTTCCTGGTCATTATCTACCTGGTCGACATGGTCGAAAAACTGGATCGCAAGCGCTTCGCCAGAGTGCTGATCCAGGGCAGCCTGATTGCCACTGCCGTGTTCTGCAGTTTTGCCATCCTGGGCGATGTCATATTCTCCAACATCATTCAGGCGCAGTTCGCCTCTTTCCAGATATTCGGCGGTGTGATCTTTCTCCTCATCGGGCTGCAGTTCGTTTTTCGCGGCCCGCAAGCAATCCCGGCGCTAATGGGTGAATCAAAGGGCCTCGCGGGTGCGATTGCCATGCCTGTGTTGATCGGGCCGGGCACCATCAGTGCCAGCGTGCTGATCGGTAAAAGACATGAAGCGTTGTATGCCAGCGCCACTATCATCGCGGCCGTTTTCATATCCGTGGTAATCATGCTCGCGCTAAAAGCCGTGCACGACTTTGCCCGCACGCGCCACGAACCCATCATCAAACGATATATCGAGATCGCAGGACGCATTACGGCCCTGTATGTCGGAACCGTCGCGGTGGAAATGATCATGCAGGGGATACGGACCTGGGCGGGGAAGTTCTGACGATGCGGACTGTGGTCCGGTACCAGGATAGATAGAGCCAAAGTTCGGCTAACTGTTAATCGGGATAGCCGGCAGTGTTACATTTATTCCCACAGATCACTGTTCTGAATGTCGATTGAATTCATTTTTTCTTCGACCGCCTCCAATACATCATCAAAAATCTTATCGGAACCGATCACCGTCATGCGGACAATTGAGAGGGTTATTGACCAGTCTTCCGCCTGAAACATCTTGTCAGCGGCCGACCTGATCCTTAATGCCAATACTCCGCAGATATATTCATCGGTTTCCGGGAATAACATTGCGAACTCATCCTTGTTGATGCGCGCAACAGTGTCGATGTTCCTGGAATTGCCGTTGAAAATTCCGGACAGGGCTTTTACAACTTCGTCTGTGATACGGCGACCCTGAAGGTCATTCAGCGTCCTGAACTGGTCGATGCGGATGAACAGCATGGAGTAGGGTTTGTTGGACCGCTCACTGCGCATCTGTTCGGTCGAAAACTTTTCGGTAAATTCCAGACGATTAGCCAGGCCGGTCAATGCATCCTTGCGGGAATAAGCCCTGGCTTTCCAGAGTCTGGCCAACACCCGGCCAAGAACTGTAAAAGTGACGCTACGGGTAACAATGTTCACCGTCAGGGCACCAAGGGGATAATTCGGCCAAACAACGGCTGCCTCGGCAATACTCCATGCAACAGCGGTTATCACTCCCACCAGGGCAGCCAACTGAGTGTCAGAGTGGCGCATGGCGCGAATCGCACCTATATGCGAGGCCTGGATAATCGGCAGGCAATACAGTGCGTCCAGGGAATAGTATGTCCCGGACATCTTGTAATCCCAGATGGTGATTACCAGAACTTCCACCGCAACCAGCACTAAACGCCAAAACATACTTCATCCACTTTCTAAGCAAGTGAGCCAGACATTCGACCAGGAAAATCCATGGACCGCGGGCACATGGGGCGGCAATCTATCAGCAAAAGCCATATCCTGCCACCCGAGAACATAACGGGTTCGGGTTCGGACCGTCAAGGCGGAATGTTTGTTTTGAAGTCAGGTTGAGGGTCATGCGCCAGTTGGCGGGTTGCTGCTTGTGCCAGAATAAAAAACATGCAGCACATACTTCAGGAAGACCGGCTGGTAGTTCATAATAGCGGGAAGTCGGCAGCATTGTGGAAAACTTATGGAGGGGATTTATTTTGGACGACTTGGAAAATAGACTTTTTGCCATGCAAAAAAAACGGACTGAACGAACCATGAAAATAATAATTACATTATTGGCAGGCGTGTTTATGTTTGTCTTGTATTTTCTGGTGCAAAATGGTTGAGACCACCGGATAGGATCGTCTTGCGGTGGCGGCATGGACGATTACATTAGCGGGGCCGACACTGTGAACAATGAAATAGCCGACCCTGAAAACGACTTGGATACCTGATACAACATCAGGTATTATCCGGTTTGCCAGTCGTTGCGGTGGCAAGCATGAACCCGCGTACGGGGAATGTGGCGCGCGACATCGACACTTTCGTTTTCATTTTCATTTTCATCAGGAAGCAGCAGACAGCTGACACTACAGGGAAGGAATAAAAAATGATACCAATAGCACTGTTTTATCTCGCCGCCATCGCCATACTTGTTATGCACTTCACCGGTTTTCTGGCGCGACACAATATAGAATGGCTGGTGCTGGTGCTGGCTATTTCTGTTTTTCCCGCAGTAATCTATCTCTAGTCTTTATCGGATATCCGGATCGGATTCCGGATGTGGATAAAAAATCCCGCCTGTCAGAGGCGGGTTTTTATGTGCCGTTCAATGAATCATCAGCCGGCCATTGCGCCTGGCCCCGAACCGATTGCCCCTTGTTTGAAATCAGTATTGGTCGATTCATGGATTATTCCAGCAACTCTATCCAGTGTTTGACCGGCACACCGCTGGCACTGGCCAGATGCATCTGGCACCCGACATTGGCGGAGGCGATCAGCTCGGGCTTGCCTTCCTGCAACGCGGCCAGTTTGTTGTCCCGCAATTGCCCGGAAAGTTTGGGTTGCAGCAACGTGTATGACCCCGCCGCGCCGCAGCACAGATGGCTGTCCGCGACCGGCGTAAGTTCATAACCGCAGCGACGCAGTATTGCTTCCACCTTTCCGCCGAGCTTCTGGCCGTGCTGCAGGGTGCAGGATGAATGGTAGGCGACGCGCCTGCCCTGTCCGATACGGGAAAATGTTTCCAGCTTCGCACTGTCCAGGTTCTCGCCGGAAATGATTTCACCCGAAATAACCTCGCTAAGATCGCGTGTCAGCTCGCTGATGCGCGCTGCCTTTGCTGCATAGGTTGCATCGTCCTTCAATGCATGGCCGTAGTCCTTCACCATCAACCCGCAGCCGCTGGCGGTCATGACGATGGCCTCGGCACCGTTCTCGACATGCAGCCACCATGCGTCGATGTTGCGGCGCATCATGGCGCGTGCGCCATCGCTGTCGGACAGATGCTGGTTCAGTGCGCCGCAGCAACCGGCACCCTGTGCGCTGAACAGCGAGATGCCGAGCCGGTCGAGCACGCGTGCCGCTGCCGCATTGGTGTTGGGCGTGCCCAGCGGCTGGACACAGCCTTCGAGCACCAGCATGCGCCGTGCGTGGGATGTTACCGGTGTCGCTGTGGCGGTTTGTTTGGCCGGGATCTTTTTCTTCAGTTCTGCCGGCAGCAGCGGGCGGAATACGCGCGCCAATCCCAGCACAACCGCCATGCGCGCAGTGTAGGGGATGACAGCGAGCATGGCTTTGCGCAACATCTTCTGGTACAGGGAACGCGGCGCCAGCGCTTCGATCCTCTCGCGGCCGATATCGATCAGACGCCCATAGCGGACGCCGGAGGGGCATGTGGTTTCGCAGGAACGGCAGGTCAGGCAGCGATCCAGATGCAAACGGGTCTTGGCGCTGGCCTGTTCTGTCTCCAGCATCTCCTTGATCAGATAAATCCTGCCGCGCGGGCTGTCCAGTTCCGATCCCAGCAACTGGTAGGTCGGACAGGTCGCGGTACAGAATCCGCAATGCACGCAGGCGCGCAGAATAGTATTGGCTTCCGCGATATCGGGATGGTTCAGGGATTGCAGGGAAATGGTGGTTTGCATGCTATAGATAATCGTAAAGCCGACCGCGATTGAAAATACCCTTCGGGTCGAAGCCGGTTTTGAGTCGCCGGTGTATGGTCTGCAGCGGCCCGGATAGCGGTTGGAATATTGCTTCACCTTGTGTACTACCGCGAAACACGGTGACATGGCCGCCAACGCTTGCGACGCGATGGCGCAACGATGCCGGTTCTTCATTGCTGTACAGCCAGCGCTGTGCACCGCCCCAGTCCAGCAACCATGTCCCGTCGATGTTCAGTGGCGGAGTCGCGGGCTTGACCACAATGCGGTACAGCGCGCTGTTGCGCATGAAGAAAGGCAGCTGATGCTCGCGCAGCGCATGCCAGAAAGCATCCGCATCCGGGAGCACATCACCGGCTATCTTGCCGCGTGCTTCCTGCACGGCCTGGGCGCTGCCGGAGATGCGTATATACAATTGTTCACCGTGAAAGCATGCGCCGTCCACCGGAAGCGGTTTGCCCAACAAATCGCACATGCTCGAGATTGCACCTTCCGGGCTGCAGACTCTGGTCACGGTGATGCTGGCAGCCGGACGGGGCAGCACCTTCAGGCTGACCTCTAGCAACATGCCCAGCGTGCCCTGTGCACCGGCCATCAGGCGCGAAACATCGTAGCCCGCGACGTTCTTCATCACCTGCCCGCCAAAGCGCAGTATCTCACCGCGGCCATTCAGCATCTTGCAGCCCAGTACGAAATCGCGCGCCGAACCGCTGTAGGGACGGCGCGGACCGGACAATGCACAGGCAATGGTGCCGCCCAGCGTGGCGTCCAGTGTTCCAATTGGGCCGAAATGCGGCGGTTCGAAGGGCAGCATTTGTCCGGCTTCGGACAGCGCGGCTTCAATCTCGCGGAGCATTGTGCCGCTGCGCGCCGTCAGTACCAATTCGCGCGGATCGTACTCGACGATGCCAGTGTGTCCGGTGACATCGATAGCCTGCCCCTGAACAACGTTGCCGAGAAAAGTTTTGCTGCCGCTTCCGGAAATGTTCAGCGGCGTTCCGTTCTGAAACGCGTCCAGAACCTGTTGCTGCAGCGCAACGCTGTCGTCGGCATCACTCATGGACGTCTCTAAAAATTCGAAGTTCTAAGCAAGACAAGACGCGAGCGAAAAATTGCGACGACGCATATGTGCGGTCATGACGCGGTGCGGCAGAGCCGTCTGGTGCGGGAATGGCCGCGTGCGCCATCTCCCGCAACCGGCTGCTTCGCAGTAACGTGTCGATGGCGCTACATGTTAGGAGTAATTTTTTGCGAGCAACGCAGTATTGCGACGAAGTGGGGTAAGCAGGCAATCCGCGAAGCAGATGCTCGCAAATTTGGATTATCAGAGATGCACACATCAGAAACGCTCCAGTTCGGGGTGCGGCAGTTGTCCGTGATGCACATGCATCGCGCCGAATTCCGCGCAGCGGTGCAGTGTCGGCACGGCCTTGCCGGGATTGAGCAGGCCGGACAGATCGAATGCGGCCTTGACGGCATGGAACTGGGCCAATTCCGCACTGTTGAACTGGACGCACATCTGGTCGATCTTCTCCATGCCGACGCCGTGCTCGCCGGTGATGGTGCCGCCGACCTCGACACAGAGTTGCAGGATGTGCTGGCCGAATTCCTCGGTGCGATGAAGTTCGCCTTCCTTGTTGCCATCGAACAGGATCAGCGGATGCAGATTGCCGTCCCCGGCATGGAACACATTGGCGACCGCCAAACCGTATTCCACCGACA
>JBBRFZ010000098.1:0-9218 GCA_038241165.1 Burkholderiales bacterium
AGCAATTTTTTGGTGAGCGTGGATTGAAACTCAAAGTCAGGATGGAATTGGGCAGCAACGAAGCGATCAAGCAGGCAGTAGTTGGCGGGCTGGGTGTCGCGGTACTGTCGGCGCATACCCTCGCGTTGGAGCACAGCAGTAATACATTGGCAATACTCGATGTGGATGGCTTCCCGATCCGTCGGCACTGGTATCTGGCTCATCAGAAGGACAAGCAGTTGTCTGTGGTTGCACAGGCCTTTCTTGAGTTTCTCCACGAGGAGAGCAAATTGCTGGGTGAAAAATATCTGCTGGGCATTGCGGGCTTTCCTGTTCAGGATCGGGGTGCTAAGCAAAAGGGCAAATAGGACCAACTACCGCAATTGTTTTAGCCCTTGGTCTTTGTCAAATATACGGTCACTTCCTCCCGGTCGTGGTAAAGCTGCTTCGCCATCATGCGGAAGTTGATGCCCTCTTCATCCAGTTGTTTGCGGATGCCGCCCAATGCGCTGTCGAGTGCGGCGACACGCTGTTTCATCGGCAGTTTCAGATTGAAGATTGCGTGTTTGCACCAGCCTGCGACGAACCATGCTCCGACCAGCGCGGCGACCCGGGACGGTTTTTCCACCATGTCGCACACCAGCCAGTCCACTGTCTTGTGCGGCGCGTATTTGAAACCATCCTGCTTGAGATGCTGCACCAGCGGATGAGTCGCCAGCACTCTCTTCATCGGGCCGTTGTCCACCGCGGTGACGCGAATGCCGCGCTTGACCAGTTGCCAGGTCCAGCCGCCGGGTGCCGCGCCCAGATCCACTGCCTGCATGCCCTGGCGCAACAAGCGCGTCTGTTCACTCTTGTCCATAAATACTTCGATCGCCTCGGCCAGTTTCATCGTGGAACGGCTCGGCGCCTCGGCGGGCATGGATTGGCGGTTTATACCCATGATCGTATCCGCGCTGTTGTGCGGATCGCTACTGCCGATCATCACTGAATTTTTGTCGGGGAAAAAGACATGCAAACGGTGTGAACGGGAATCGTCCGGCAAGCGGCCCTGTTCGCGCAATGCCGTCTCCAGCAAAGGTCGAAAACGGCGCGTAAAGGCGGCCAGCAACTTGCCGTCGTTGGTATCCGGCACTTCCAGCCACAGCGTGCCGAAGGTGCCGGGCAGGGTGGCGATTGCGGAGACTATGGGTGTCAGGCGATCACGCCCGGAAAGCGGCTTGATGCTGTGATGCAGGCGGACCAGCTGGCGTGTGAAGATCAACTCGCGGTAATTCAGTTTTTGTTCGTTGAGTGTGACGATCACATAACCGCTGTCGGCAATGATGGCAGGCTGCTCTGCGGCCACGATGGGCTTTTGTTGTTTCGCCTGGCGCAGTGCTTCCTGCGCGCAGTCCTGTTCGAAGCCGGGACGGCAGTACAACAGCCAGTTTTGTCGGGTCGGTTTTTGCATGACTGCATTGTGTCACAGGTTGGGGGGCTGACTGTAAGGTGGTAATATCCGCGCCTTCTTTTTTGCAGTGATGTGATGAATAAACGTTACGATTTGATCGTGTTCGACTGGGACGGCACGGTGATGGACTCAACCGCGGTGATCTCGGGTTCGATACAGGCCGCGTGCCGCGATCTGGGCTTGACTGTTCCCGACGATGAAACTGCACGCCATGTGATCGGTCTGGGTCTGGATCAGGCGCTGCGCTATGCGGTGCCCGATATGCCCGATGCGATGCGTCCGGATCTGGTGGAACGCTACCGCCATCATTTTCTGGCGCAGGACAAGGCGATCCCGCTGTTCGCTGGCGCGCGGGAAACCATCGCGGAGTTGCACGGTGCGGGTTATCAGCTGGGCGTCGCGACCGGGAAGAGCCGCGCGGGGCTGGACCGGGCGCTGGAAGCCACAGCGATGAAAGGCTATTTCCACGCGATCCGCACCGCGGACCAGACCCTTTCCAAACCAAATCCGGCGATGCTGTTTGAACTGATCGATGAATTGGCGGTCAGTGCCGGGCGCACCCTGATGGTGGGCGATACCACCCACGATGTACAGATGGCGCTGAATGCGGGGGTGGACGCGGTAGCGGTGGGACACGGTGCGCATCCGCCGGAGCAGTTGCTGGAATTGAATCCGCTTGCGCTGCTGGCGGATTTTGCCGAATTGAGAACATGGTTCAAAACTAACGCCTAACAAACAAATAAAGGAATTACGATGACCGATCAAGACAACAACTGGGAACGCGGTGTGCTGGAAAAACTGGCGTTTTCTTCCCTGCAGGAACAGCGCCGTGCGCGGCACTGGGGGATATTTTTCAAGACGATGACGCTGGCTTTCATGTTCATCCTGCTGTTTATTTCCATGGGCTGGATAGGCAAAAGTGATGGTGCGCTGAGCACCGGAAAACATACCGCACTGGTGGATCTGCAGGGTGTGATTTCTTCAAACAGTGCAGCGAGTGCGGACAATATCATCTCCAGCCTGCAGGATGCGTTCAAGGACAAGAATACCAAGGGTGTGATCCTGCGCATCAACAGTCCCGGCGGCAGTCCGGTGCAGGCAGGGGAGATCAATGACGAGATCCATCGGCTGCGCGCGAAGTATCCGCAGATCCCGCTGTATGTGGTGGTCGATGACATCTGCGCTTCCGGAGGCTATTACGTGGCCGTGGCTGCGGACAAGATATTTGTGGACAAGGCCAGCCTGATCGGCTCCATCGGCGTGCTGATGGATGGATTCGGTTTCACCGGCACCATGGCGAAACTGGGCGTCGAGCGCCGGCTGATCACGGCCGGTGTCAACAAGGGTTTTATGGATCCCTATTCGCCGCTCAATTCAACGCAAAAGGCCTATGCCAAGCAGATGGTCGAGGAAATTCACCAGCAGTTCATCAGTGTAGTCAGAAAAGGCCGCGGCAAACGCCTCAAGGAAACTCCCGACACTTTCAGCGGGTTGGTGTGGAACGGTCAGAGGGGCGTGGAAATGGGGTTGGCGGACGGTTACGGCACGGTGAATTCGGTGGCGCGTGATGTGATCAAGGCCGGCGATATCGTGGACTACACCGTCAGGGATAATTTAGCCGACCGCCTGGCAAAGCGCTTTGGTGTCGGCGTGATGAGTGCGCTGGGTTTTTCGGCACAGGCCGGGTTGACCCTGCGCTAAGGCTGGCCTGGTACTAACACCGCAAGTAGCTCGTCGGGATCGGTAATCGGCGGCAGGCATTGCGTGCCATGGCATAGCCATGCGGTGGTTTGCCCGCCGTTGTTTTTTCCCGGGTGCGGTTTGTCCAGCGCATCGGGCAGGCCTTTCGCATCATCGGCCAATACGATCGTCATCACACCCGGCAGGTAGTACCCGCGCAACTTGTTTCGCCAGGCTGCAGTGTCATTGTCCGTTCCGCGCAATACCAGCAGGGAACAAGGCTGCAAATATTCCGCGAGTGCTGTGCACAGGCTGCTGTGATAAGCGGCAGACTGCTGCAGTGCCGGGTAGAACAGTTTCAGGCAGCGTTCCGCGGCTTGCGCATATTCGATATTTCCGGTCAGTTCAGCCAGGCGCAGCAGGGCCTGCACGGCAATACCGTTACCGGCAGGCGTGGCATTGTCCGCCCCGATCTTGTTACGCTGGATCAGCACTTCGTGATCGTGGCTGGTGAAGAAGAATCCGCCGTTCTCCCTGTCCTCGAAACGGGAGAGCAGCGCGTCGGCGAGCTGTGTCGCAAACGCCAGGTCGACACTGCGGTATTCGGCCTGCAATAGTTCCAGCAGCGCATTCAGCAGCAACGCATGGTCGTCCAGATAGGCGTTCAGGTGAGCCTTGCCGTCCTTGTAGGTCGCCAATAACTTGCCGTCATGCCACAGCGTGGTGCGCACAAAATCCATCGCCCGCTGCGCCGACTGCAGCCAGTCGGGTCTGTCGAACACCCGCGCCGCACGCGCCATGCCGGTAATCATCAGGCCGTTCCATGCGGAGAGTATTTTTTCGTCGCGTCCGGGACGGACGCGCAGCTCGCGCGCCGCGAATAATTTTTTCTGCGCGCTGAGCAGTCTTTCGGCTGCGAGTGCCGGGCTCAGTCCCAGGTTCTCGGCCAATTGCGCCGGTTCCTTGCTGACGCGCAGATTCCAGTCGTGATTTTCAAAATTGGCGGGCTGGTTCAGGCCGTAGTAGGGTTCGACCAGCGCGTATTCATCCTCGCTCAACAACGAACGAATCTCGTCGCGCTGCCACACATAGAACTTGCCTTCCTCGTGTTCCGAATCGGCATCCAGCGAGGAATAATATCCACCTTCCGGCGATTGCATCTCGCGCTTCACCCAGGCGGCGGTCTGTTCGACGACGCGCGCAAACAGTGCATCGCCGCTGCTTTGCCAGGCATCGCAATACAGGGGCAGCAGTTGGCCGTTGTCATACAGCATTTTTTCGAAGTGCGGGATGTCCCAGCGCTCGTCCACGCTGTAACGGCAAAAGCCGCCGCCGAGTTGGTCATACAGCCCGCCGTGCGCCATCTGTTGCAATGTGAAATGTACGGCATGCGCGGCCTGTGCATTGTTCGTGGCACGGCTGCGACGCAGTAGCAGATCGAGTTCTGCAGGGTGCAGGAATTTTGGCGCGCCTCCGAAACCGCCGTTGACCGGATCAAAATTCTCCAGGTGCTGTTTGACTGCCAGTTTTAATGGCTGTTCATCCAGCGCGGCATTGGTATCCCCCGGTTCAGGCAACATGCCGACCAGTGCCGCGATGATTTGCTCCCCCTGTGTCGTCAGTTCCCCGCGTTGTTCGTGGTAAACCTCGGCGACGCGCTCGAGCAATTCAGGAAAGGACGGGAGGTTGTAACGTGCCTCCTTCGGGAAGTAGGTGCCGCCGAAAAACGGCGTGCCGTCCGGACTGAGGAACATCGTCAACGGCCAGCCGCCGTTGCGCCGGGTCAGCATGTGATGGGCGGTCTGATAGATATGGTCGAGATCGGGGCGTTCTTCCCGGTCAACTTTGATGTTGATGAACAGCTCATTCATTACCGCGGCGACGTTGATATCCTCGAATGACTCGTGCGCCATCACATGGCACCAGTGACAGGCCGAATAACCGATCGACAGCAGGATGGGTTTGTCCTGATCTTTTGCCAGTTGCAGCGTTTCGGGATTCCATGCATACCAGTCCACTGGGTTGTCAGCGTGTTGCTGCAGATAGGGGCTGGTTTCTTTGGATAATAAATTGGGCATATGGTCAGTGTAATAAGTGTTTAAGTTTCTGCATCACATTCAGCATAATGTGCTGTTGCGCATCGGCTGTGGGATGCAGGTTGTCTACCTGGAACTGGTCCGGCCCGACGCCTTCCAGCAGGAACGGCAGCAACAGGATGCCGTGCTTCTTCGCGAGGTGCAGATACACATCGGCAAATTGCGTGGTGTAAGCCTGGCCGTAATTCGGCGGCAGCTTCATGCCGAGCAATAACACCTTCGCACCTGTACCTTGCGACTTTCTGATGATGTAGTCCAGATTGGCTTCCATGTTTTTGATCGGTGAGCCGCGCAGCCCGTCGTTCGCACCGAGTTCCACGATCACGATTTTGGGTTTGAATTGTATCAATGCCTTGACGATGCGCTGCTTGCCGCCGGCGGTGGTCTCTCCGCTGATGCTGGCATTCACGACGCTGTAGCCGACCCCGGTGTACTGCAATTCCTGATGCAACAAATGGACCCAACTTTTGTCTATGGCGAGGCCGTATCCGGCTGATAGACTGTCGCCAAACACCATGATGTTGTTTGCGGCATGGGCTTGGAGCGGTAACCAGAGTGCTGCAAACAGCAGCATTATTTTCAGGAATAGGGATTTCATATGGCGATTGTGCAGGCAGACAAGCTTACGAAGCAAGTTATGAGTGGCGACCAACCGTTGACCATTTTGCACGAAGCAAGTTTCACGGTGGAAGCGGGCGACAGCCTGGCGATACTCGGCGCGTCCGGTTCCGGCAAGTCCACGCTGCTCGGCTTACTGGCCGGACTGGACTCGCCGACCAGCGGGACGGTGTTTCTCGACGGCACGGATATTTTCTCCTTCGACGAAGACGGCCGCGCGCGCCTGCGCGGACGCCTGGCAGGCTTCGTGTTCCAGTCGTTCCAGTTGCTGCCCGCATTGACCGCGCTGGAGAATGTGATGCTGCCGCTGGAACTGCACGCCGCGCCCGCTGCACGCGAGCGCGCCACCGAAGCCCTGCAACGCGTCGGATTGACCCAGCGCGCGCACCATTTGCCCAAGCACCTGTCCGGCGGCGAGCAACAACGCGTTGCATTGGCGCGCGCGTTTGTTACCCGACCCAAGATATTGTTCGCCGACGAACCCACCGGCAACCTCGACGCCGCCACAGGCAGCCAGATCATCGAACTGATGCTGGAACTGAACCGCGCACAGGGCACCACGCTGATCCTCGTCACCCACGACGAAGTGCTGGCGCAACGTTGCGGCAGGCAACTGCATCTGGCTGATGGGCGGGTACTGGACCGTCATTACGGCGCAGGCCGGAATCCAGACAGTCAAAACATACCCGGCGCCGCCGGACAAAACCAACACCCCACTTTGATTACCCCCCCTGCATTCCGCCCGGCCCCGCAATGACGGAATTCAGGGGAATGGTGAATTGAACAAGTTGCCTTGTGTCTATCTGCTTGCAAGCGGACGCAATGGCACGTTGTATGTTGGCGTTACTTCGAATCTGGTCAAACGAGTGTGGGAACACAAGAATCACGTCGTTGAGGGGTTCACCAAGAAATATGGAGTTGACCAGCTTGTCTGGTATGAGGTTCATGAGACGATGGAGTCCGCCATCCAGCGGGAAAAGGCAATCAAGGAATGGCAGCGCGCCTGGAAATTGAAGTTGATAGAACAAATGAATCCGGATTGGGCAGACCTTTATGATTCGGTGTGCTGAGATTTTTTCGTCATTCCGGCGCAGGCCAGAATCCAGTGTTTTTGATAAGCTGGACACTGACCTTCGCCGGTGTGACGACTTGATCCGGGTTTCCTTTACTGGATACCGGCCTACGCCGGTATGACGGGCGGGTGATGTAATGATGATGGATGTCTATTTAAAGAAAACAGGGAGAGCGGCTCATGATCGGGTTGATGTATCTGGTATTTTTTGCGGTGTACCTGCTGGTGTCGATCGCAGTTGTGCGCGGTGCAATCGGCTATGCGCGCAAGAACGGCAAGAGTGCGTCGCGTTGGGGTTGGGGCGCGGCGTTCGTGATGTACAGCCTCGTGTTTTGGGACTGGATTCCGACGGTGGCGGTGCATCAATATTACTGCGCGAAGGATTCCGGCTTTTGGGTATATAAAACACTCGACCAGTGGAAGGCAGAGAATCCGGGGGTGATGGAGACGTTGACTACGCAACAAATATGGCCTCACCAGCATATCGGCGACATAAATAATTATGTTTCTACTTCAATCGTGAACCAGCGGTTTAACTTTGTTAATAAGAAAAATGGCCCATTATTATTGAACGTGTGGCGACACGAACAAATAATTATTGATTCAAAAACGAATCAAGAAATAGCGCAGTTCGTGGATTTTTCTACAGGTAACGGAAATGTTGGTGGTGAGCCTGAACTGAAATTTTGGATGCATAGTGATAATTGCTTAGGTGGTCGAGACAAGGCAATTAGTTTAGTTAAATTCTCTAAACAATTCATAGGAGCGAAAAAATGAGCGCGATTCAAGCTCTGTTCCAACAAACGCAACTTTCTTATGTTGCCACGGTTTCAAAGTGAATAGAAAATGAACCTTCTCCGCCTCACCCTTAATCTGCTCCGTCGCGACTGGCGCGCCGGGGAGTGGCGCGTGCTGCTGCTCGCGCTGGTGCTGGCGGTGGGCAGCATTTCCACCGTCGGCTTGTTCGCCGATCGCGTGCGGCTGGCGCTGCAACAGGAGGCGACCAGCCTGATCGGCGCGGACCTGCGCATCTCCTCGACGCGGCCCTTGCCGAAAGAATATCGCGAGGCTGCGCTACAGCGCGGACTGCGCGTGATGGAATCGGATGCGTTCCCCAGTATGGTGACGGCCAAGAATCAGAATCTGCTGGCAGACATCATGTCGGTGGAGCAGGGCTATCCCTTGCGCGGCAAGATCATCATCGACGATGGCGCAGAGCATGTCATCAAGAATGAAAATAGCGCTATCCCGGCGCGTGGCACGTTGTGGGCGGACCCGCGTCTGATGCAGCGCCTGGGTTTGCAACTGGGTGACGAGGTGGGCATCGGCGAGCTGCATTTGCGGATTGCGGCGCGGGTGGTACGTTTCGTGGACCAGTCGGTCGGCTTTGCCAGTTTTGCGCCGCGCGTGATTTTGAATGCTGCCGACCTGTCTGCCAGCGGACTGGTACAGGAGGGCAGTCGTATCGGTTATCGTTTGATGATCGCGGGGGAAGCGAAGCAGGTCGCCGATCTGCGTACATGGCTGAGCAGCCGGTTGACTTTCGGCCAGAGGCTGGAGGATGTGCGGGACGCACGTCCGGAAATACGCAGCGCGCTCGAACGCGCCGAACATTTTCTCGGCCTCGCCGCGCTCACTGCCGTGGTGCTGGCGGGCGTGGCGCTCGCGCTGGCGTCGCGGCATTTTATCGCGCGCCACCTTGATAGCTGCGCGATGATGCGTTGCCTGGGCGCGGACCAGTCGCAGGTGCTGCGCATCTTTTTGTACCAGTTTCTGCTGCTTGGCGCGTGTGCCGTGCTGCTGGGGGAGTTGCTCGGCTATGCTTCTCAATCGATATTGGTGGATTCCATCGCCTCGATGCGCGAGGCGGCATTGCCCGCACCCGGCTGGACGCCGATATGGCAAGCCGCCGCGAGCGGCATGGCCCTGCTGCTGGGTTTTGCATTCCTGCCATTATGGCAGCTGAAAAGCGTCTCACCGTTGCGCGTGATTCGTCGCGAACTTGGCGCGCCGCAAGCGGGCACCGGTTTGTTGTACGCTTCCGGCGGCGCAGTGCTATGCATGCTGTTCCTGTGGCAGGCCGGATCGCTGAAGCTGGGCTTCGCCGTGCTGGGCGGGTTGACGGCGGGGTTGCTGGTGTTCGGTCTGCTGGCGTGGCTGATGTTGCAAGGGTTGCGTCAAATTTCGCAACAGAGCTGGATTCGTGTAGGAGCGGGGCATGCCCGCGAACACTTTGTATGTGGCGGGGAAGGGCCGCTGCTACAGAAGGCGCCCAGTATGAACTATTACATTTCCAAACGGGCAATGCACGCACGCATCC
>JBBRFZ010000099.1:0-9168 GCA_038241165.1 Burkholderiales bacterium
GCTGTTTTTGGGCTTTTGTTTGAATTTGTTATTTATCGCCTGTATTTGGGTGGTTTTGTATTTTTGTTTTTTAAAATAAAAAAGCGACCGGATGGTCGCTTTTTTATTGGGGATTACACCGTAATTCCTGCAAAAAATCCAAACCAAACCAAACCAAACTTTAACCCTTCCTCCGGCACCGGGACGTGGCGGCCAGCAATTTTGTCCTATCGCGCTTGCCCCGGTGAATAAGCGTACACTGCCCAACCGTCGCAATTGGCATTCCATAATTTGTACGCGATCCGGATCCCGATGCCTCTGTTGTGTGATGCAGGCTGTCATTGCGATTACCGAATTGAGTTTGCGTTTGTCTGCAACCAGATCAAAAGGTGAAAGAATGAAATCAGTCAGATCTTCGTTCGTGAAACACCGAATCACCCCTTTCAACACGAACAGATTCAATTCAATCACCGGCGAAGGTTTGCCGCGTTGCCCATCGCTGAGTCGCCAGACACAATAGAGGAATAGATCATGACCAATTCCAAGCGGGCGCCAAAATCCAAACCATCATCCCGGGCCAAGTCAACTCTAAAATCCAGACCGCAACTCCCCAAATCGCCAACCGGGATTCAGGGGCTGGATGAGATCACCGGCGGCGGTTTGCCCACAGGCCGCCCTACGCTGGTCTGCGGCGGCACGGGCTGCGGCAAGACGCTGCTCGCCATGGAATTTCTGGTAAGGGGTGCGACCGAGTTCAATGAACCGGGTGTGTTTATGGCTTTCGAAGAGACCGCCAAAGACCTGACCCAGAACGTCGCGTCGCTCGGTTTCGATCTGAAAGACCTGGTCGCGCGCAAAAAGCTGGTGCTGGATTTTGTGTACATCGAGCGCAGTGAGATCGAAGCGTCAGGCGAATATGATCTGGAAGGGCTGTTCATCCGTCTGGGGGCGGCCATCGATTCCATCGGCGCCAAACGAGTGGTGCTGGATACCATCGAGTCGCTGTTCTCCGGCCTGCCCAACCCGGCCATTTTGCGCACCGAGTTGCGCCGCTTGTTTCGCTGGCTGAAAGACAAAGGCGTGACGGCCATCATCACCGGCGAAAGCGGCGAAAAGACGCTGACGCGCCAGGGCCTGGAAGAGTATGTCTCCGACTGCGTGATCGTGCTCGGCCATCGCGTGACCGAGCAGGTCTCCTCGCGGCGCTTGCGCGTGGTCAAATACCGGGGCTCGCACCATGGCACCAACGAATATCCCTTCCTGATCGACGCAGACGGCATTTCGGTGCTGCCAATCACGTCGCTCGTTTTGCAGCACATCGTCTCCAGCGATCGCGTTTCCACCGGCATCCCGCGACTCGACGCGATGCTGGGCGGCGAGGGTTATTACCGGGGCAGCACCATGCTGGTCACGGGCACGGCGGGCACCGGCAAGAGCAGCTTCGCCGCACATTTTGCAGACGCTGCCTGCCGTCGCGGCGAGCGCGTCCTTTATTCTTCCTTTGAGGAATCTCCCAGCCAGATCATGCGCAACATGCGTTCCATCGGGATCGACCTGCAACCATGGATAAACAACGGGCTGCTGCAGATCCATGCCAGCAGCCCTTCGTCTGCGGGCCTGGAAGCGCACTTGGTCATGAAGCACAAACTGATCAATGACTTCAAACCGCAGGTGGTGATCCTGGATCCGATGAACAGTTTCGTCATCGCGGACAATCAGATCGCGGTCAAGGCGATGTTGATGCGGCTGGTGGATTTTCTGAAAACAAAACAGATCACCGGCCTGTTCACCAGCCTGACTGCAAGCGAAGGCTCGCCTGAAAAAACTGACGTTGCCATGTCTTCACTGATCGACACCTGGCTGATGTTAAGCACCATTGAAATCGGCGGTGAGCGCAATCGCACTTTGTGCATCCTGAAATCGCGGGGCATGGCGCACTCGAACCAGATCCGCGAGTTCCTGTTCACCGATCGCGGCGTGGAATTGCTCGATGTGTACGTCGGTCCGGAGGGCGTGCTGACCGGCTCGGCGCGGCTGACGAAAGAGGCGGAAAATCAAGCCACGCAGTTGATACACAATCAGGAAATTGAGCTCCGCCGGATCGAGCTGGAACGCAAGCGCACCACGCTGGAAGCGCAGATCGCCATGCTGCGCGCCGAGTTTGCGGTGCAGGAGGTCGCGTCGTCGAAAATCATCGGCCAGGAAAAAGCAGAGAAAGCGCAACTGGCGCAGGGACGCGTGGACATGGGACTGAGCCGCGACGCGGATGCAATACCTGACAGATTGAAACCTGACAGATCGAAACCTGGCAAACCGAAACCGGGCAATTCCAAGAGCAGCGCAAAATGAAAACGAACACAGCTCAGCCCGCCCAGCCCAAAACCAGGGCAACACCGCGCACAGCGGCATCAAGCCGCTACATCCTGAAACTGTACGTTGCCGGACAGTCGCCGAAATCCGTTAACGCTATCGGCAACATCAAAAAAATCTGCGAGGAAAATCTGCAGGGGCAATACGAGCTGGAGGTGATCGACCTGTATCAACAGCCGCAACTGGCGCAGGGCGAGCAGATTATTGCAGTTCCAACACTGATCAGAAATCTTCCGCTCCCGTTGCGCCGCATCATCGGTGATTTGTCGAACACCGAGCGCGTGCTGGTGGGGCTGGATATACAACGCAGAGCATAATGGATACTTCTAATAATTCGTCGCACCGGCGAAGGCCGGTGCCCAGTCCTTTTAAAACACTGGATTCCGGCCTTCGCCGGAATGACGGAATGTGAATTTTAGAGGTGCCATAATGCCCAAGAAACCAGCAAATCAAAAGCAACTGGTCGCCGAAAACGAGGATCTGCGCGCCAGGCTTGAAAAAGCTGAAGCGACTCTGCGCGAGATACTCAGCGGAGAGACTGACGCGCTGTTCGTCTCGGGCGTGGCTGGCGCGCAGCTATTCACGCTCAAGGGCGCCGATCAATCCTACCGGACCTTGATCGAGAACATGAGCGAAGGGGCGCTCACCCTGACGTCGGAGGGCTTGGTCCTGTATGCCAACCGTCGCTTTGCCGGGATGCTCAGGATGCCGCTGGAAAAAGTGATCGGCTCCGAGATTAACACTTGGTTTGCGCCCGAAAGCCGGCAGATTCTTCAGACACTGCTGCGAAAAGACGCGGTCGACAACCGCCGCGAGGAACTGGCCCTCGCTGCCGCTGACGGCACACAGGTGCCAGTCTATCTGTCGGTGAGCCGCCTTCATCTGGACGGGATGCCTGATTCCTTGTGCATGGTCGCGACCGACCTGACGGAGCAAAAACGCAATGAGGCGATCCTTGACGCAGAAAAATTCGCACGCGCGATACTGGAACAGGCCGCCGACGCGATCGTGATATGCGACGAGACCGGACGGATCATTCGCGCCAGCAAGCAGGCGCAATCGTTTTACGGCAAGCATCTGATCGGGCAATTATTTGAGCTCGCATTTCCGCTGCGCCAGTTGGATGGCACTGCATTTTTATCTGTCGGCGCCGTCGACACGAAGCATCTGCTATCGATAGAAGCGAGGCTGACGCACAATGGACAGGGATTCGATTTTCTGGTCAGCGTCGGCCATCTGAACGGCGCACAAAACCAACTGCTCGGCAGCGTGGTTACGCTGACCGACATCACCGAACGCAAGTCCTCGGAACTTGCGCTGCGGAAAAGTGAAAGCCAACTGTCCGAAGCCCTGAAGATTGCCAAGGTGGGTTACTGGGAATATGAATTTGCCACGGATGAATTCGTCTTCAACGACCAGTATTACTCGCTGCATAAAATTACGGCTGAAGAGGCCGGTGGCTACCGCATGTCCTCGGCTGACTTTGTCCGTCGCTACGTCCATCCGGAAGATGCGCCCGTTGTTGGTCAATATGTTCAACTGGCATTTGAATCTGCCGATCCGGATTATTCAGCCAAGATCGAGGTTCGAATATTGAGCGGGGCAGGGGAAACTATCTGGGCGGAAGTGCGCTGCAGGGTCGAAAAGGACGCCGAGGGGCAGACCATTCGGCTGTTAGGTATTAGTCAGGACATCGCCGAGCGCAAACAGGCCGAGGAAAACTTAAAGCTCTTTCGCACCTTGCTTGACCACTCCAGCGATGCCATCGAGGTGATCGATCCTTTGACAATGCGTTTTCTGGATGTCAACGAGACTAACTGCCGCATTCTGGGTTATAGCCGGGAAGAGATGCTCGCCTTGAGCGTCTTCGACATTGACACGGTATTCACCCCGGAGCTTGGCAAAACGATCGAGGCGCAGCTACGGCAAACAGGAAGCGCACATTTCGAAACGGTACAACGGCGCAAGGACGGCTCGACCTTCCCCGTGGAAGTCAATGCGACACGGGTCGAACTCGACAAGCCCTACCTGTTGAGCATCGCTCGTGACATTACCGAACGCAAGGCAGCGGAAGCCAGAATCAACTATCTCAACCGCATATATGTCGTGCTGAGCGGCATCAATTCGCTGATCGTGCGTGTGCAGGACCGCGACGAGCTGTTCAGGGAAGCTTGTCAGATCGTGGTCAAGAAAGGCAGCTTCCGTATGGCCATGCTATGCATGGTGGACAGGGATACGAACAGGATTGTCCCGGTAGCATCGGCAGGCAAGGATGAGGAACTCCTGAACATGATCAAAGACCGCTTGTCATCGAGTGAGGATGCATCAACTACCATGGTCGGAATGGCAATCATGGAGAAACAGGCCATCGTGTCCAGCGATTCGCTGAATGACTCCAGGGTTGTGTTCGGCAAGCAATACGCCGATGCCGGAATCCGCTCGGTTGTCGTTTTGCCGCTGATCGTTTCAGGTGAGGCGGCAGGTACGATTTCCCTGTACGCCGGCGAGATCGATTTCTTCCATGAAGAAGAGATGAAGCTGTTGACGGAACTGGCCGGCGACATCGCGTTCGCGATCGATCATCTAGACAAGCAGGAGAAGCTCCATTATTTCGCCTACTACGATGCGCTCACCGGACTCGCGAACCGTACCCTGTTTCTCGAACGGGTGGCGCAGTACATGCGCAGCGCGGTCAGCGGCGGGCACAAGCTTGCCTTGTGTCTGATCGATCTGGAACGGTTCAAGAACATCAACGACAGCATGGGCCGACAGGCCGGTGATGCGCTCCTGAAGCAGGTGGCGGAATGGCTGACGAATAGCCTGGGGGATGTCGACCAGCTGGCACGTATCGATGCAGATCATTTTGCCATGGTACTGCCTGAAGTCGTTCTGGCCAGTGACTTGGCTCGGCTGATTGAGAACATGGCGCAAGCATTTCAGGAACATCCGTTTTATCTGAACGATTCAGTATTACGCCTCTCAGGCAAGGCTGGCATCGCAGTATTCCCGGACGACGGCATCGACGTCGACACCCTGTTCATGAACGCCGAGGCCGCACTTAAAATGGCCAAGAAGAGCGGCGATCGATACCTTTTTCACACGAAAAAAATGACTGAAGCGGTGGCCGGGAAGCTCACCCTGGAAAATCAGCTGCGCCGGGCGATTGACAATGAAGAGTTCGTGCTTCATTACCAGCCCAAGGTGAACATGGTGAGCGGCAAAGTCACCGGCGCCGAGGCGCTGATCCGCTGGAACGATCCGCGTACCGGGCTGGTGCCGCCGGGCAAGTTCATCCCTATCCTGGAAGAAACCGGATTGATCTATGAAGTCGGGCGCTGGGCGCTGCACCAGGCCATCAAAGATTACCTGCGCTGGCGCGCTGCCGGCCTGCCTGCCGTGCGCATCGCGGTGAACGTGTCGCCGCTGCAACTGCGCAGTCGTGACTTCGTCGCCGAGATCGAGCAGGTGGTGGGTATCGACGCACATGCGGCGGAGGGTCTGGAACTGGAGATCACCGAGAGCCTGATCATGGAAGACGTCAGGCACAGCATCGACAGCCTGCAGGTGATCCGCGCCATGGGCATCACTATCGCGATTGACGATTTCGGCACCGGTTTCTCCTCGCTCAGCTACCTGGCCAAACTGCCGGTGGACACGCTGAAGATCGACCGTGCATTCGTGATCGAAATGACTGTCTCCCCTGAGGGCCTGGCGCTGGTGTCCACCATCATCAGCCTGGCGCACGCGCTGAAGTTCAAGGTGGTGGCCGAGGGCGTCGAAACCGAAGAGCAATCGCGACTGCTGCGCTTGCTGGGCTGCGACGAAATGCAGGGCTTCCTGTTCAGCAAGGCAGTGCCGGCGGAAATTTTTGAATCAAGATTCCTGGTGCAGCCTCCGGTTGGGTGACGGGAAAATTATATGAGACTGACCAACAACGACTCACCAAGCAATCGATCCAGACTTTATGACGAGGTGAATCAGGGTGGCTGACCTTTTCAATATTGACGGCACGGTGGCAAGGCGCAGGCGGTTTGCCTACGTCGCCATGTTCGCGGTCCTTTTCTTCGCTTATCTTTACCTCAGGGATTCAACCTGGCGCGGAGATAGCCAGCTGCATACCCTGATGGAAACGATCGCGACGGTATTGTCTCTTGCCGTCGGCAGCCTGGCGCTGGTCCGGTTCTACAGCAAGAAGGACAACGCCTTCCTCTTCATCGGCACGGGCTTTGTCGCCACCGCTTTTCTGGACGGCTATCACACGGTGATCAGTTCCTCCCGCTTCATTGAAGTGTTTCCATCGTTTTCGTCTGCGCACACCGCCTGGAGCTGGTTCGCGTCGCGCATCTTCCTGTCCCTGCTGCTGTGGCTGAGCTGGCTGTTCTGGCGGCGCGAAGATCGGCTCGGCGCGGCGGGTCGGGTCAGCGAGCACCTGGTATATGTGACCGTCATTGCGCTGGCAGTTGCGCTCTTTTCCATCGTCGAGTTCGTGCCGCTGCCGACGACCTACTATCAACAGTTCCCTTTTCCGCGGCCACAGGAAATCGTGCCCGCGCTGTTCTTCCTGCTTGCGCTGATCGGCTATCTGCGCAAGGGCAAATGGAAAACCGATCTGTTCGAACACTGGCTGGTGCTGAGCCTTATCGTCGGCTTCATGGGGCAGGCCATGTTCATGTCGTTCTCCGGCCGGATCTTCGACATGATGTTTGTTGCTGCACACCTGTTGAAGATCGGGTCCTACCTCTGCGCGATGATCGGCCTGCTGTTAAGCATGCAGCGTCTGTTCAGCGAATCGCACTTGCAGCAGGAGATTGCATTTACGAATATCTTGCTGACTGCACAGCAGGAAGTTTCGCCTGATGCGATCCTTGTGGTGGACGAGCATGGAAAAATCATTTCCTACAACCGCCACTTCGTCGAGCTATGGCGCCTGACGCAAGAAATGGTGGCGGCCCGCGTCGATGAGCCCGTGCTGCAATCGGTCATTGAACAGGTTATGGAGCCGGAGGCATTTCTCGCCCGTGTCCAACATCTGTATCAGCACAGGTCAGAAGAAAGCCATGAAGAAATCGTTCTCACGGATGGCAGGATACTCGACCGCTATTCTGCGCCTATGCTCGGTAAGGATGACAAGTATTACGGGCGGATATGGTTCTTCCGTGATATTACCGAGCGCAAGCTGGCCGAACAAACGGCCATGGACGAAAGGAATTTCTCGAACACATTGATCGCAAGCCAGCCGGAGTTATTCTTTGTGATTGACCCGAACGGGCAGTTTATACGCTGGAACGATAAGATGAGAGTCATAGTCGGCTACTCCGATGCACAGTTGGCGGCAAGCAATGCGCTGGCCGTCGTTCACGAGGAGGATCGCCCGGCGGTAGCCCGAAAAATCCAGGAAGCTTTTGAACAGGGTGTGGCGACCATCGAAGCGCGCCTCATCACAAAGATGGGCAACCGTGACTATGTGTTCACTGCTACCGGTGAGGACACCGCGCAGGGCAAGTATCTGGTCGGTGTTGGTACCGATATCACCGAGCGCAAGCAAATGGAAGCTGAACTGCGTGAAAGCGAACTCGCCTACCGTACGCTGGCGCAGAACCTGCCCGGCATGGTCTACCGGGTGTTCGTCTGCGAGTGCGGGCGGATGCAGTTCTTTAATGAAATGCCGGTTTTAATGACAGGCTACGCAGTGGATGAATTGTCAACCGGGACGGTATGCTCGATCGGGCCGCTGATACTGGACGAGGACCGCCCCGGCGTGATGGCCGAAGTCAGGCGCGCGATTGCAGATAAACGCGCTTTCGTGGTGGAGTACCGGCTCAAGCACAAGGACGGCGGCATACGCTGGATGGCAGAACACGGTATGCCGGTTTACGGGACAGACGGTGCACCGCTTTATATCGATGGCGTGATCTTTGATATTACGGAGCACAAGCAGGCCGAAATCGAACTCCAGCTGTTTCGAACCCTGGTCGACAATTCCAGCGATGCGATCGAGGTGCTTGACCCTGCGACCTTGCGTTTTCTGGACGTAAACGAAACTGAATGCCGCAATCTGGGCTACAGCAGGGAAGAGATGCTGACCATGAAGATAACGGACATCGACCACGCTTTAAACACAGACATCATAAAAGAGATCGAGGAACAGATCCGGCAAACGGGGGAAGCTCATTTCGAAAGCATTCACCGGCGCAAGGACGGCTTGACCTTCCCTGTGGAAGTCAGCACGAAATTGGTCGAACTAGACAGGCCCTATGCGTTGAACATCGTGCGCGACATCACCAAGCGCAAGCTCGCCGAGGCGGAAGTGCAGAAATTGCAGGAACAGCTGCGCGATCAAGCCCTGCACGATCCTTTGACGGGTCTGTACAATCGCCGCTATCTCGACGAATCGATGGGACGCGAAATGATCCGCGCCGAACGTTACGGCCAGCCAATCGGAATCGTGATGTGCGACATCGATCATTTCAAGGTCGTCAACGACACATATGGCCATCTGGTAGGCGATGAGGTATTGCGGGTGTTTGCAGGGCTGTTGAAAAAAAATTCGCGCGGCAGCGATATCGTTTGCCGCTTCGGCGGCGAGGAGTTTCTGTTACTTCTCCCTGACATGCCGCCGGACATCGCGTATCAACGCGCCGAGCAGTTGCGTACATCGCTTGCTGCAATACAGATAACAGTGGGAGCAGCCGTTATCCGGGTGACCTCATCCTTCGGTGTGGCGGCCTTCCCGGAGAATGGCAAAACGATGGATAGTTTGATCAGTGCCGTGGATGCGGCGATGTATCAGGCCAAGGAGCTGGGGCGAAATGGCTTCCG
>JBBRFZ010000100.1:0-9137 GCA_038241165.1 Burkholderiales bacterium
AAAAGGCTTATCGCAAACTGGCGATGAAACATCACCCGGATCGCAATCCGGACAACCCGAATGCCGAGGGACATTTCAAAGAATCCAAAGAGGCTTATGAGATTCTGAGCGACGGGCAGAAGCGTGCCGCCTACGACCAGCATGGACATGCCGCATTCGAATCCGGCGGCGGCAACCCGTTCGGGGCAGGTGCGCAGGGCTTCGATTTCTCCGACATCTTCGGCGACATCTTCGGTGGCGGACGCGGGGGTGGCGGACGCAGCAGCGTGCAGCGTGGCGCGGATCTGCGCTACAACCTCGAGATCACACTTGAAGAAGCGGCCCGCGGCACCGAGACGCAGATACGCGTCCCAACCATGGCGGAATGCGGTACCTGCCACGGTTCAGGCGCAAAGCCGGGAACCAGTCCGACCACTTGTACCACCTGCGCCGGTCATGGCCAGGTGCGCATGCAGCAGGGATTCTTTTCCATCCAGCAAACCTGCCCGCGTTGTCACGGCACAGGCAAGATGATCACCTCGCCCTGCAAAGACTGTAACGGAAACGGACGCATCAAGCAGCACAAGACCCTGTCGGTAAAAATTCCGGTCGGCGTGGATAACGACGATCGCATCCGTTTGTCCGGCGAGGGAGAACTCGGTGTGAACGGCGGACCACCGGGCGATTTATATGTGGTGCTACACACCAAGCCGCATGCGATGTTCCAGCGCGACCACAACGACCTTCATTGCGAGATGCCGATCAGTTTTACCACTGCCGCGCTCGGCGGTTCGATCGAAATACCCACGCTGGACGGAGTTGCCACGATCAAGATCCCCGCCGAGTCCCAGAGCGGCAAGATATTCCGCCTGCGCGGCAAGGGCATCAAGGGCGTGCGCAGCGCCACTCATGGCGATCTGCATTGCCACGTTGCGGTGGAAACGCCGGTGAACCTGACCGACCGCCAGAGGGAACTGTTGCGCGAATTCGAGGCCATCAACGACAAGGACAGTGAACGCCACAATCCGCGTGCGCGATCCTGGATGAACAAGGTCAAGGATTTTTTTGCAGTATGATCATCATGCCACATCAATCCGGGTCCGCTCCACGCCCGAATTGATGCTGCCAAAGCTCCGGCGGAATACTGCTAAAATGACCGCCCGATTTGACATTGCATCTGCCAGAATATAATTCCAGTACCATGACACGAGCCACCGTTACCAGACTCAAAGCGTTTTCCATACATCTGATCGTCAGTGCGACCATCGCAGCATCGGTGATTGCGCTGATGCTGCTGCTCTGGTACAAACCCCCGTTTTTTTCGGCGCTCGGCGGAAAGCACATCCTGCTGATCCTGCTCGGCGTGGATGTAACGGTAGGCCCCGTGATAACCCTGATCATCTTCAACCACCTGAAGAGCCGCAGAGCGCTGACTTTCGATTTGTCGGTCATCGCCCTGCTACAAGCCGCTGCGCTGATCTACGGCATGAGCGTGCTGTTTCATGCACGCCCGGTGTTCGTGGTATTCAGCAAGGGTTCCTTTGACCTGATCACCGCAAACATGTTGAGCGACCGGGATATTGCCCATGCCAGGATTCCGGCCTACCGCTCGCTTCCGCTCACCGGCCCAATCTATGTGTATACGGCAATGCCCATCGATATCAAGGAAAGAAATGAAGTGGTACTCGGGCTGATGGACGGAAAGGATCTGCCGCAGTTACCCCAGTACTACACACCGTATAACGAGCATGGGGCGATTGAAGGGCGGGCCGCGAAACCGATAGCGGAACTGAAGCTGTTGAATCCCCACCTGGTCGCGGAAATTGACCGTGCGCTACAAGCCAGCGGGCGTGACAAATCGGATATCGGTTATGTGCCGCTACGGGCCAAATTTCAGGAGCAGGCTGTCTTGCTGGGAAAAAGCGACGGCAAGGTTCTGGCGCTGCTGGAAGTAAATCCATGGCCTGGTTCAGCCATGTTCAATCACAACAAGCAATAATCGGCCGAATGTCATTTCCCGACAAACACCTCACTTAGAAATACCCTGGCCTGCTCCCATGAATCCCGATCGGCCTTTGCGTCGTAGGCGATCGGTAGGTTGAATTTTTTGCCCATCACATCCGCGGCAGGATTGGTGAACGCGTGCTTCGCGCCGGGATAGATAACCATGCGAAAATCCGCTCCGGCATGTTCCATTTCCTTCCTGAATGCGGCGACCTTGTCGGGCCCTATGGTCGGATCGGCATCGCCACTGAATGAAAGGATGCGAGCCTTGATCATGCCGGGCTGCGCGGGAGTGGCGGTGCCCAGCCCGCCGTGGAAACTCGCCACACCTTTCAGATCCTCGCCCATGCGCGCCATGTTCAGCACGATGCCGCCGCCGAAGCAATAACCGAATGCGGCTATCTCACCGGCATCCACTGTTTTCTGTTCGCGCAGTACACGCATGGCCGCCTCAAAGCGCGCCTTTGCCTCGGGCATATCCTTGTAAACGCCTGCTGCCAGTTTGCCTGCATCATCGGGATTGTCGACTACCTTTCCGTCGCCGTACATGTCGACCGCCATTGCGGTATAGCCCAGTTCCGCCAGCATGCGCGCGCGTTTGCGCGCATACTCGTTTTGCCCCCACCACTCATGCACCACCAGCACGCCGGGACGCCTGCCCTTGATCGCATCGTCGTAAGCGATATAACCCTTGAGTTTCGTGCCATTCGCTTCATAGACAACTTCCCTGCCCTGCACCGAAGCGTACGCAGACGGGCTACCCAACAGGCAAATCGACATTGCCAACAATAATTCTTTCATCATCGCTCCTTTGCAAAATCAACCACGCCTCGACCTGCCATCCGGATTTCAGGCTATCCCGTCATCCACCCTCTGCTTCAGATAATAGACATTCAATCTGAGCTGGCGAATCTTGTCTATCAGCCGTTCAGCCGTAACATCGTCCAGAACGAACTCAACCTTGACCGCCAGTTCTCCGGCCAGTTCAAAAAAAGTATCTTCATGCATACGGCCGTGCCTGCCGAATCCTGCAATCGCACGAAAGGCGGAACCGCCGTGCACACCCATATCCCGTGCTTCCTCCAGCAGCCATTCATACAGGAGCATATCCGAGTGATGCTGTTTTTCACTGATGTAAAACGAAAGCAGGTTCATGATCGCGCTCCTGGATAGCTCATGTTTGCAGCAACTTGAAGGTCTGGATACCCAGCACTGTCATCAGCAGGGAACCGCCGAGATGGGTAAAGATGATTGCCGATCCCCACACATACTGGCCGCGCAGCAACAGCGTGACGGTCTCTGCGGAAAAGGTGGAAAAAGTTGTCAGTCCGCCGAGAAAGCCGGTGATGATGAGCAGCCGCCATTCCGGTGACAATCCGGGATAGTGCGAAAAAAAGGCCACCGCGATGCCGATCAGGTAGCCGCCCAGCATATTGGCAGCCAGCGTTCCAAGCGGCAACTCCGGCAGGGCCGGATTCAGCCACATCCCCAGACCCCAGCGCAGGCATGCGCCGAATGCCGCACCGGTTCCAATCGCGAGAAAAGTGTAAATCATCAATGCAGCCCCGTTAAAAACCGGTCGTTCATGATCGCCGTTTGCGTCATTCTACAACACGCACCAGCGCAAAACCTCCACCGGGCGTCCGAAAATTGGTGGTCTGCCCCTGATACAGTCGCGCAACAACAAGCTGGATTTTTCCGTCATACACGTAGCAGCGCACATCATACTTGAGCGCCACCTCCTCTGAGTCATTCACGCACAGCCCCCGCGTGCCGGGCGGGGCCAGTTTCTGCGCGACATAGTCGCCCTGCGATATCTCGGCAAAAACACGCTTGGTCAGATTCATGCCGCGATAAGTCCCTTTGCTGCCAAATCCGCTGTGTGGTTTGAAAAACAGGCTTTTCCGCTCGGCCCAAAGTGCGTTTCCCATTTCCGGATTCACTATAAATGTATGCGGCACACCTGCTTGCAGCGTGGCGATATCAGCCTCGTCCGCACCCATGGCGCGCAAGCCCTGATCATCGGTCAGCCGTGCCAGATTGCGTTTGTCCGCGTATTTCGCGTAAACCTGCGGATGCGGGGTCAGCACCACCCTCCCGTTCTCATATGCCTTGTTCAGCACGGGATACTGTTGCAGGGAAAAGTCGGTCAGGCGGTTGTACACCATGTCGATTTTTTCGTTGCCGAAGTACAAGCCATCTTCGCGGGTCTTGAACGCCACGGGGTCCGCGATATATACCGCAAACCCGGCGCGTTCCAGCATGCGTTGCGCCAGCAGGAATTCGGGATACATATATTGATCTTCAGGCTTTTCATCGACGATGGCGATATTCCTCAATGGCGCGGAACCGCGCTCAAGACGCCATTCATTACGGAACATCGCGACAAAGGCCGGCTCGAGTTTATCGATGGCGACTGTTTTGCCGGGGAGATCGGTGTCGCGCTGGCTGTCAATCAGCAATTCGTTGAAAAATCCGCCGCCGGCATTGGTGTTGATCTCGATCAGGTGCACACCCTGTTCGTTGAGATGAAAATCGTAGCCAAAGAACACGCCTCGGGCTTTCGAGATTGTTCCATCACCTGTCGCCTGCCAGCGCGGCAAGCCAACCACATTTTCCACCGCAGAGATCACTCCGTTCATCTTGCGCAATTGTGCGGGGGAGATATACACCGGCACATTGGCAAACAATTGCGGGCAACGTTCGGTCACCAGTGTGTGCCATGAGTCACCCTGCGCCCGAATCGATTTCAGCAGCGCGTCCTTGTTCAATCCTGCCGCATGACAATCGGCATTTAACCGTTCCGCTTCGATCACTTATTTTCCGCCCAGCAATGCCGCTTTCAAATTGGCCTGCACAGGCTTGGTACCCAGCCATATTTTCAGCAACGCGCGATGAAACATTCCCCCGGGGATCATGTCGTAGGTGACGCCGTCAACCCTGATCTGGGTTCCGCTACCGGGCAAATAATCCAATGTGATGATGTCGCCCGAACTGACATCGCCCACCAGGTTAAAAATATCGGTCATCTGCTTGATCGAATCCTTAAGCTGGGCCAATTCAGCCGGCGTCTGGTTTGCCTCGATTGCCTCGGTGAAGGCATTCAAAAACCGCTTCCCGCTCAAATCGCGCAGCATGTGCAAAGCGATTCGTTGCGGGTTTTCATCCGCGATGACCGCACTCTCTGATGTCAGCTTTACCGGAAGATACAGCGCCGCAACATATATATTGAAAAAGAACTTGGTGCGCAAACCCGCACCGTTCAGCACCAGATCCTGATTGCCAACAATGACACTGTTAGCCAGCTTTACGCCCGCTATCTCCATGGCACTCGCATTCCAGCTCAACAATACGCAACAGACTACCAGTAATATTTTTTTCATTTTCGTTCTTTCAGTCTGGATGAATCATCAGGATTCCGGATCGGTCCTTATCCTTGTCCCGTAGGAGCGGGCCATGCCCGCGACCGACTCCACTATTACACACAACCAATTCTTTCGCAGGCAGCACCCGCAAGAGGTACGCCGTGGTTGTATGGGGCAAAGCCCCAACAACACACGCAGGGCCCGCTCCTACAAAGCCTCGAATATCCCTGCTGCCCCCATGCCGGTCCCTATACACATCGTCACCATACCGTATTTCAGCTTGTGCCGGCGCATACCATGCAGCAGCGTCGCGGTGCGGATCGCACCGGTCGCACCCAATGGATGGCCAAGTGCGATTGCGCCGCCGAGCGGGTTCACTTTTGCCGGGTCCAGCCCGACATCATGAATCACCGCCAGTGACTGCGCGGCGAACGCCTCGTTGAGTTCGATCCAGCCCATGTCACTCAGACTCAAGCCCGCCTGCTTCAACACGCGCGGTATCGCCTCCTTCGGACCGATGCCCATGATCTCCGGCGGTACACCGGCCACCGAGTAGCCGACGAAACGGCCGATCGGCGTGAGGTTATAGCGCTTCAGCGCGGCCTCGCTGCACAACAGCACCGCACCCGCGCCGTCCGACATCTGCGAGCTGTTGCCCGCCGTGACCGAGCCTCTCAGCGCGAACACCGTCTTCAGTTTGGCCAGCGCTTCCAGCGTGGTATCGGCGCGCGGCCCCTCGTCTTTTGTGGCTTCGCGCCGGGTGATTTTCACTTCGCGCTTGTCCAGATCGGCTGCATGGTCGACGATCTCGTACGGCGTGATCTCGTCCCTGAATTCGCCGTCCGCGGTAGCCTTGATGGCGCGCTGGTGGCTGGTCAGCGCAAACTCGTCCTGCGCCTCGCGCGACACCTTCCAGCGCTCGGCGACCTTCTCTGCGGTGATGCCCATGCCGAACGCGATGCCGAGATTCTCGTCATGCGCGAAGATCTCCGGGTTGAACGCGATCTTGTTGCCCATCATCGGCACCATGCTCATGCTCTCGGTGCCCGCCGCGATCATCACCTCCGCCTCGCCCAGACGAATCCGGTCCGCCGCCATCGCCACCGCCTGCAGGCCGGACGAGCAGAAGCGGTTCACCGTCACGCCCGGCACGCCGACCGGCAGCCCCGCCAGCAGTAGCCCGATGCGCGCCACGTTCATGCCCTGCTCCGCCTCCGGCATCGCGCAGCCGACGATCACATCGGCGATCTGCGACGGGTCGAGCGATGGCGCCTGCGCCAGCACGCTCCTCAGCACATGCGCGAGCAGATCGTCCGGACGTGTGTTGCGGAACATCCCGCGCGGCGCCTTGCCGACCGGTGTGCGGGTTGCGGCGACGATATAGGCTTCCTGTACTTGCTTGCTCATATAAACCTCCGGTGAGTGGTTCTGATCATGATGTTCATCTCTTCGATTATCAGGCTAAGCAACATTCGTTCGCGTCAAATCAACCGCCAAACTTCACGTTCACGCCGGTGAAGAACAGCAGGTCATTGGCCTTGATGGGTGCTTCGGCAAGACTGTCGTACCTGTCCTGCAACGACACTTTCAGACTCAGGGTATGGTTTATCGCAACCGACAGACTGGTATCCAACGTCGCGCGGTACCCACCATCCTTGTTCAGTCCATGACTAGCCGTAAAACGCTGTTTGAAGGTGGTCGATTGCGTCAGCGTATTCGTCGATTCCTCGCCGACCATCGCTTCAGGCGAACTTAATCCGGTGTGGAGCTGGTTCCCGATCATGACACCGGGATCGATATACTCTTCGCTGCGGTACGAAGCGCCGCCGAACATATCCCATTGCGTATCGTTCGTGTTGACCAGGTGGTAACCCAGGCCGAGGCTGGCCACTTTGCTCAGCCTCAGCAACTTGATCACGTCTCGGCCGAATTCCAGCCCTGTATAAGCAAACATGTTTTTCGAGATATTGTGGTCATAACGCGCACTTGCTGACCACTGGTTCGCCGACGTGCTGGTCATCCCGTTGCTTTCGGCGCGTGTGCCCAGCGCCTGTGCGTTTAGCGACCACTTGTCCTCGGAAGTTCTCCTGGTCGCGTCTGCCGTCAGGCTCATGTTCTGGCTCCGGGTGTTGCCTGCAGACAGCGTTACTGCCAGGCCGCCATTAGCACGCCACAAGCCGTCGGTGGGTGGCTCATTCGCCATTGCAGCCGTGCTGTAGATTGCAGCAGAAACGACCATCAAATTGACCGGTATTATTTTCCCGGGTGATACTGACTTTACTGACTTCATGTATTGAACATCTCTGGTTGATTTGAAATTGTATGACTTGAGCCTGCTGAAACAATATACATTAACTCAGCGAGAAGTTCGAACCCACTCTGTATCTGACACGCCACCGTTTGACCACCTTGCGCGGCACCGCGCGTATAAAATGATGACCATCGGCTGGCGGTGCGATGCTGCAACCACCTTGTCAAAAAATCAGCCTGACTTACGTCTTGCAGATACACGACGGCATTCCCTTTCTCGAATCATCACGAGGCGACCTCATTTAATATTTAAATACATCGTCTGTCCCCGATTATTCCGGTCATGCTGTCTGCTTCAGCTATTCAATTAACGTTTTACCGCCAAGCGATAAACCGCATTACGCTCCCGCTTGCCGACCGCAACCACGATCACCAGTAACACGTCATCGCGCACTTCGTAAACCAGCCGGTATCCCACGCTGCGCAACTTGATCTTGTATCGGTCCTTATGGCCCGTGAGCTTTGCCGAAGGAATGCGTGGATGCTGCAAACGTTCGGCCAGTTTCTTCCTGAATTGTTCGCGGACTGACGCATCCAGCCTGTGCCATTCCAGCAGCGCATCGGGGTGGAATCTCAGCTCATAGCTCATCGAGCCTGACCCGCACCGGGCGCTTGCCGTCTTTCAGCCGCGCATCGGCGACCTCGTTCAACTCCAGGTCTTCCAGTTTGTCCATCAGCGCCTCATAAGCCTTGGCCGGAACGCAATAGAAAGTTGGTTCGTTGCGGTTCAGAATCGCCACCGGGAAACCCTCCCCCGCAGCGACAGTCGCCATCGGGTTCTTTTTCAGTTCTGAAACGCTTGCGGTCGTTTCCGCCAAAATCACATGTGCCATACTTTTTGCCTCCATTCGATGGTGCTAAGAATAGCACTCTTAACAGGTCTCGGCTATGGTCGCTTATTAGTGCTCGAGAAATTAAATCGAAACCGACCCTTTATCGCGATAACTGGCCTCCCTCAATTTCTAACGAATCACCCGCCGCGCCGGAACCTTCAGTTTCTTCGCGGCGGCAAGCATTCCCTCGTCCAGCGTGGCAACGAACTCCATACCATTGTTGCGCGCAACCGCCAAATGCAAGGCATCCGGCGCGCGTAACTGCGTGGCAAAGTGGGCGACATACTCCTGCGCCAGGTCGAAGTCGTAGCTATTGGGAACCAGCATCACAAAAGAAGCGGAGATGGTCGCATCGAACTCTTCCAGTATGCCCGAACCCTCTGTAGCCGACAGTTCGCCCATGCGGATATCGCGGGACACATGACTGGCAAACTCGACGCCTGTCCATTTGCTAACCGCCAGCGTTCCCGCGGCTTGCCTGGAAATAAAATCCGTTATCTTTCGGGAAGCCGCTTCCTCCCGAAACAGCGGCACAACAAAGCTGGTGTCGAGATAGATCATTCTTCGTCGCGCAGCTTTCGCAATTCTATTGCGCTGCTCCCCTTGCGCGGGGGCAGGCTCTTGCGCAACGCAGCCAACCGCTCCA